>JBBRDL010000059.1:0-22195 GCA_038203965.1 Chitinophagales bacterium
ATATCTTGTACAGCTTTTACCTTGATAGATTCACTAAACCGTCTCTGCGGAACAAGGGCAACTTTTTTCTGTGGTTTTGTTTTCATCGATTGACCATTTTATATGTTATTTTTGGTCAACCTATGCTAGGCACGGACAAGTAAGAAGTAAGAAGTAAGAAGTGGGAAGTTGACAAATTAGGCAAATGTTCGGTACTCGGATGATCGGTGATCGTGTGAATCCGTGATCCGTGATCGGAATCCGTGATCTGTGATCGGTGATCAGATGTCGATTGGTCAAATGTTATGTATTCGGTGGTCACTCCATCAAAAATCACTCGATCCCTAAATAAACCTCCGTCAGCTTCCTGCTGTGAAGAGTTTATAAGCTTTAAGCGCTCCTTCGCCAATTCTGACAGTGAGGAAATAGATACCAGTGGAAAGATTCAACTGATCTATGGTGTATGAAACAGCATCAGGGACAGCTATATCTTCCAATATCAATTTGCCGGAACTGTCATATAACCGAAAAGTAACTTGTTGATCAATGATGCTGCTGAAACTGATGCCGATCTGGTCAGCAAATGGATTGGGTAAAACGTTGTGCACGATATTCTCTTCGACATCACGTCTGACGACAATCGTATCGGAATAGAACGTGTAAGCATATCCGATATCCGGATTTTCATTGATCACTTTAAGCCGGTAATAAATAACATCGCGCAAACTCTGATCAACCCTGGAGTATGCTGTAGCGAACGTACTCACTATCCCTTTTGCGGGTGTATTGGATACTTCTGTAAAACCAAATCCGGTAAAGGACCGCTCTAATAAAAACCGCTGCGCATGATATTCAATTCCTGTGGTCCAGTTGATGGTTATTTCCTGTTCTCCGGTATAAGAAGCATTGAATTGTGTAATCGTAGTTTGTAATTCGCCTGCATACCTGGTGATTTCAAAATCATCTATGGCTAGGCCTTGTGCCTGGTCTTCACCATCCGATCTGAAGACAAACCTGAAAGCAGCTCCCTGCAAACCGGCGAGGAAGCTTACATCTTTTATGGATTGAGTCCAGTTGAGCTTGGCGTTCGTGAAATAGGATTTTCCTAATGGGAATGCTCCGTTTGTAATGTTTGAGTTTAAGTAATTATACCATAATTGATTTTCATTTGTCCCTAGTTGTGTCCATGAAGCGCCACCATCTGTGGTGTATTCAACCTGAAATCCATCATCAAGATTATGAATGGCGTACTTACTGTAAAACTTTAACTCATAAAGTCCCGGCTGACTAAAATCATACATGGGTGTGTATAATTCTGCCCGGGTATTATTCTGATATACATTGTCATTGATGCCCAATACCCATGCAAATGCTCCGCTATTGGTGCCATCCTTACCAGGCTTGGTGGAGACCCCTCTTTGGAATCCGGTTCCCTGCACAGTGTAGGCAGCAAAATGTTCAGGTTGCGATTCAAAATCCCCGGCATAATCGGTTCCACCCGACTGATAAGGAGTCGGAAGGAATGGAAGCACAGAAATCGTTTTTGTGTCTGTGACATCTCCGTTGATGGTCAGTTCTATGATGTAGGTACCTGCTTCGCTATACGTATGACTTATCAACGATTCGTTGGAGGTAGTGTTATCTCCGAGATCCCATTGATACGCTTGCGCATTGACGGATTGAGATCCATCAATCACTACTGTCTGTCCGACATAAGCTATGGGTTGGGCCAGAATCACTGGAGCAGGTGCAGCGAAAATATCAGTTGTCATCAAACCACGACCGTACGTAGCCGCGAGCACTATTTTATCCATTTCACGTACAAGGAGCATGTCGACGTCGACAAAAGGCATGCCATTGGCCGGGTTTAAAGGTTGCCAATGGGTGAGATTTCCATCCACATCATCTGTCACCCATACACCAGCTTCGGTGGCTATCATCACCTTGTTATGATCGGAAGGATCGAATATCGCCCAGTTGATCGGCATATCGGGGAGATCCCCTTCAATAGCTTCCCATTCATCACCTGCCGTATACGTAACCCATAAGTTTTCTAAAGAACCCCCATAATTAAAGAGGCTGATCAAAACATCATCTGATGTTTGTTTGTCCATATAGACACTTGATACAGATGCATTACCGGGAAGATCAGCAAAAACGGAGGTGGTCATCAAGGCATCTGAATGTGCATTATCCACGCTTAGGACCAGCCCTGCCTGGCCTCCAAAATAGATACGGTTGGGTTCGGCAGGATCTGCTTTGACGGCACTCACATTAATATTAAACCCTGTGATATCGACAGCATCAACCTGAAGTGTATGAACATCCCAACGGAAAAAATCTACATCATCAACTCCGCTCTGATTGATCTGACCGTATAGAATATCGGCCATGTCATCATACCCTGAACGATTGATGAAACCTCCATTTACGGAAACGCCACTTACGAAATTGAACCCGCCGTTCATAGAAATATTGTAATTACCATATTGGGAAGAGATAATCTGAATTTCCGGATTATCCTCATCAATAAAACAAAATACTCCATCACCAAATCCAACTTTGACCGCAGGCGAAAGACCTGCCTCCAGAATCTGGTGTGAACCATTGTCTTGTGTACCTCCCAACAGATATGGAGATCCTTTCTCCGGATGTATGGCCCCACAGTAATATTGTGTGGTGACATATCCCAGGTTTTTATGGACAGCACTCTGTCCATTATTATTACTCATATAAATGCCACCATCATTACCATAATAAATCCTTCCTGGTTTTTTGGGATCGAAGAGAATGGTGTGCTGATCATGATGATAATCACCGATCGTCTGTGATTCAAAAATATACTTTTGCCAGCTTACTGCCTGAAAGGCGGACTCCCACAGGGTGATACCACCTACCACAATATGACCACAGCTGAAAGGATCCACTGCGATATCTAGATCATATCCTGCCTGACCACATGCGATATCTTCACAACCGTCATATGGAGGCACAGAAGGTGATGCTTTTGAAGACCAATTTTCTCCTCCATTATTTGATATAAACGTATTGGATGCTGCACCTCCAATGGCTCCCAGTACATACATGATGTTTGGATCTGCAGGGCACACAGCGAGTTCCACCCGATTTACATTTGATGGAAATCCAGGTTTTCCGGCACCGATACTTGTCCAATCACCACGATTGCCTGTTAGGGATTTGTATACTGAGTTAGCGTTAGAAGTGTAGAATGTTTGATTGATTTCATTGTAAATGATATCATGAAAATTATTGTTATTGGCTCCGGAGAGGCTGGTTCCTAAAACTTTTTCGAAGGAGTCACCACCATCCATACTTTTGAATAATCCACCGGTCGCAGTGGCAGCATAGATATCACTGTTTGAATGAACATAAAGTTCGTTGATATATTCAAAATTGCTATTGCTTGTAAAAGGCAATAAGGTCCAGGATAGCCCATCATCCAATGTTTTAAAAATTCCAATGCCCGGAAATTGAGTGTAGCTCTCGCCCGTGCCAACATAGAAGGTGGGAAGCTCATTTGGATCCTGGGCGATATCGCCAATGGATATATTCTCAAATTCCGTCCCGATTTTAATCCATTGCGGATCATTCTGTGTGATGTCTTCAGATCGCCAAAGGCCACCTGATACGCCACCTACCCAAATCCGATTTCGATTTGGATCTGACTCATCTATATGAATTGCCCTGGTTCTTCCTCCGATATTATTTGGTCCGCGATCACGAAAGACCGCATCGGCCAGCGTTTCAACAGTTGTTCTGTCGGATGATGGATGTAAGAGCCGTCTTTGCCCTTCCCTGATGGCAGCAAACAATTTATCATAAGGAATGACGCCGAGGTCTACATCAACAGAGGTGAAGAACTTATCATCAAGGGCGCCCTGAATCCTTTGTTGTTTGGGGATTTTCTTGATGTGCGATGAATTGTTTTCGACAAAAACAATATTCCCCAACAAAACACCTATTAGCATCAACGCCAGCAGTAGGTAGAATTTTCGCATGCCCATTTTCATGATCATTAAAAATATAAACAGAAAGAATACTCATGCACATGCCTACATACCATCTATTCTACCGTGCATAATGCGTATTTTTCAACACGCATCCAGGTAGATTCTACGCCATTACTACTGGCCTCCTGTGAACAGCTTATATGCTTTGATTTCTCCACCGGCAATTTGTACGCTGAGGAAGTAAACACCTGTTGGCAATTGTAGACCATCTAGTTGATATGCCACTGCATTGGGTGTAGACGTCTCCTCAATCACTAATTTGCCAGAAGCATCAAATAACCTGAGTGTGACAGGTTTTGTCACGACACTGCTAAAACTAATGCCTATATAATTCGTAAATGGATTTGGCAAAACGCTATGCACTTCATCCGCTGCTACATCCTTTCTGACCACAATGGTGTCTGAATAAAATTCAAGTGCATAATTGATTTCCGGATTTTCATTGATCACTCTTAATCTGTAATAAATGACATCGCGCAAACTCTGGTCTACTTTTGAATACGAATTAGCAAAAGTGGAGACAACACCTTTAGCAGGAATGTCGGCTACAGGGGTAAATCCAAAACCAGTATATGATCTTTCGAGAATAAATCGCTGGCACTGGTATTCTATGCCGGTGGTCCAATTGACTGTGACTTCCTGATCTGAAGTATATGCACCATTGAAGATAGTGACCATTGTCTTAAGCTCCCCTTCATATCTGGTAACTTCAAAATCATCAATAGCAAATCCCTGGGCCTGTTCTTCACTATCGGAACGGAAGACGTATCTGAAACTAACCGTTGGTTGACCTGCGAGGAAGCTGATATCCTTGATGTATTGGGTCCAGTTGAGTTGTGCATTGGTGAAATATGATTTACCTGTTGGGAAAGCCCCGTCTTCAATATTTACATTTAGATAATTGTACCAGTTGGGATTATCACGATTACCCAGTTGGATCCATGAAGCTCCACCATCCAGTGAATATTCTATCTGGAATCCGTCATTGCGGTTTTGGATAGCATATTTTGTCCAGAATTTCAATTCATACAAACCTGCTTCGGTGAGGTCAAACATTGGGGTATATAACTCAGCGCGGGTATTATTGAGGTAAAGATTGTCATTGATGCCGAGTACCCATGCCGCGGAACCGCTAAACGTTCCGTCCTTACCAGGTTTATTAGATGATCCACGCTGAATTCCTGTGCCCTGAACTGTGAACGGCGCAAAGTGTTCAGGCTTTGAATCAAAATCACCTGCGTAATCGCTGCTACCGACTTGGTATGGTGCTGGCAAATAAGGTAAAATAGAAATCGTCTGTGTCTTTGTTGCAGAACCATTAATCGTCAGTGATATCGTATAGACACCCGCTTCTGTATAGGTATGATTAATGGCTGGTGCCTGTGACGTTGTATTATCTCCAAGGCTCCATTGGTAGCTTTGCGCATTAACGGATTGTGATCCATCGATGACGACAGGCTGTCCCTCATATGCGATGGGTTGTGCAAGAATCACTGGTGCGGCGGCAGAAAATACATCCGTTGTAAATAAACCTCGGCCATGCGTTGCGCCCAGCACCACCTTATCGCTATCACGCATCAACAACATTTCAACCTTGACAAAAGGCATCCCGTTAGAAGGCGGAATGGGCTCCCAATGTGTGGCATCACCATTGACATCATCTGTAACCCATACGCCTGCTTCGGTAGCGATCATCACTCGCTGATGATCTGCGGGATCAAATATGGCCCAACGTACAGGCATGTCCGGTAAATCGCCTTCAATATCGATCCATTCAGTTCCTCCATCATACGTGACCCAAATGTTTGTCAGATTCTGCCCAAAATTGAACATGCTGACAAGGATATGTTCGTCGCTTAGGCTATCCAGATATACGCAAGAAACTGGTGCTCCACCTGGCAAGCTTGCTACCAGAGTTCCTTGAACCGGATTGCCTATATGGGCATTATCAACTCTGATGACACGTCCGGATTGCCCACCGAAATAAACCCGATTAGGCGTATTTGGATCTGCTTTGACAGCACTTACATTTAAATTTTGGCCTGCTATATCTATGTCTTCACTGGTACCTGGAACTCTCCATCTGAAAAAATCAGCTCCCCCTACCTGGCCGTATAGAATATTGGCATCATCATCATATCCTGATCGGTTGATAAATGAACCGTTGACTGTTGCACCAAAACCAAAGTCAAGTCCACCATCTGTCGACAAACCATAATTACCATTTTGTGAAGAGACAATCTGAATATCAGGTTCATTCTGATCTATAAAACAGAACATACCATCACCACCCCATACTGAATTGGCTGGTGAAAGCCCCGCATCTGTAATTTGAAGTGAATTATTGTCTTGTGTCCCTCCCAAGAGATAAGGAGAACCTACTTCAGGGTGAATAGCGGCGCAGTAAAATTGTGTTGTTACATAGCCAAGATTTTTATCGATGATCGTTTGTCCGCCATTGTTACTCAACCAGACGCCACCATCATTGCCAAATAGCACGCGTCCTTCCCTTTTAGGATCGAATGTAATGTTGTGCTGGTCTACGTGCATATTGCCCGGCAGCTCTTCCCATGTGATACCTTGAAAACTACTTTGATATGATGGCACTCCACCTGCGATGATCCGGGCGCAATTGAAAGGATCAGCAGCTATGTCAAGATCATACCAAGCCTGGCCATTGGTAAAATCTTGGCCGGGAAAAACACCCGGGGCTGACCTTGAAACCCATGACTCACCACCATTATTTGACACGTAGGTGTTTGATGCCGTGCCATTGACAGATCCCAATACGTACATGATATCTGGGTTTGTAGCACATACAGCAAGTTCAACCCTGACGAGATCATCGGGAAATCCAGGTTTGGATCTTCCTATATCCGTCCATTCACCTCGGTTACCTGTGGTAGATTTAAAAACAGAGTTTGCATTGGAGGTATAAAACGTCTGATTGGTTTCATTGAAATGGAAATCATAAAAATTATTACTGTTGGCTCCTGACAAGGAAGTGCCTAACACTTTCTCCCAACTGTTTCCGGCGTCTTTGCTTTTAAACAATCCACCTATGGCAGTACCTGCATAGACATCACCACTGGCATGAACGTACACTTCGTGCACATCCTGAAAATTAGAATTTTTCGTAGAGGCTAACCATGTCCAGGTTTCGCCGTCGTCAGTGGATTTAAAAATACCTGCTCCGGTTACAGCGTCAAGATTAGGAAATCCCTCACCGGTACCGACATAAATAATATCGTGATTGTTCGGATCCTGTGCGATACTACCGATCGCGAGATTATCTATCTGAAGCGTTAATTTTTTCCATTGTGGATCTGCCCTTGTTATATCATCTGTCCGCCAAACACCACCGGATACACTGCCTATCCATATTCGATTTCGATTGGGGTCGGATTCATCGATCATGATAGCCCTGGTCCTGCCACCAATATTGTTTGGACCTCTCGTGCGCCAGATGGCATTTGTGAGGCTTTCACCGCCACGATTTCCGGATGAGGTGGCTACCCGCTGCTGGCCGATAGAAATAGCTTTTAATAATTTATCGTAAGGAATATACCCAAGATCAATATCCTTCGAGGTAAAGATCATATTTTCGATAGCCCCTTCAATACGCTCAGCCTTGGAGGATTTATACGCCTTGTCAGAATGCTTTTCAGACGGTGAAATCGAAAAGAAGAGGAGAACCGCTATGGCTATAACGGGAATGAAGTACAAGAATTTTCGCATTCTCAGGATCTTAGATTAATTATTCAACAGGTAATCAATTAAACGACCTTAAGGATGTGTCCAGCCAGTTGGGCTGTCATTTTTCCCTATCGGTATAAACCATGTAAAGCAATGTAAACGATCTTTCATCATTAAAAGTTGAATCAAATCCATCTTACCTTACTACTGCATTAATAGCAAACAGGAGGAAAAAGTTTCTTTGCTAACTAGACGGTTAATTCGGCTGAAAGGGTTGGTCCAAAAAACCATTATCTTAAGATAAATCCTGAACAAACCCAATGATCCAAGCAAAAGCCTAATCACAAAAAAAACTGATCCACTGTCATGACCCGTAAAGATAGAAAAATCAGGTAAGACGGGATGGGTGGTTCATGCTAAATGTCATCTATGCGGCATGGTTTTATTGGGATGCTACTACGAAGCCAAACAAGATGTTAATTTCCGGCAAAGACCGAGATTGGGCTCACAAACATCCAATTGCCATCTAAATCAAGAAACCCGCCTTCCGGGAAGGCCTTAAGGAAGACTTCATCCCTGAATTTCAGGTTCTTAGCTATGTCGGACTTATAACGGCTCAGCCGGTTGTACAGCAACAGACCTCCCGGGTTGAGCATATCCTTCATGGCCTCTAAAGCCTCTAATGTTTCGAGTTCGTCAGGGATTCGATCCCCCATAAAGACATCTGAACAGATGATATCATATTTTTCTTCGTGCCATTCCAGGAAAGAAGCTGCATCAGCCGTGAATACCTGAACGTTGATTTTCTTAGGCGCGAGAACGTATTTATACGCCAATTGGGTTACAGCTTCGTCAATTTCAACGGCAGTAAATTCCATGTCTTGTTTAAAGCGACTGACGAGCATATCAGGAATACTGGCCATGCCGAGGCCGAGGACCAGACAGGTTTTATATGGCTGCCCTGACCAGTCCACCTGGTCGAAACTCCGTCTGTAATTGGAATAAAGATCGCCGAAGCTATAAATAGCGCCTTCTGTGATCAACTTATATCTGCCTTTGTGGAGAACAACCTTTAGCAGCTGATTGAACTCACTGCTCAGTTCCGCAACAGGCAATTCGAAAAGATGGCTTAACCAAATTTTAATAAGACCCGGCGAATGCATCTATCGATACATGACTGAAAGATCAAAAACCTTTCGCAGGATTTGTTCGTCCTGGTCGGAGAACTCAATATTTCTACGGGCTATTACTTTCTTTGCCGTACTAATGGCATCCTCAACCCGGTGTATACTCAACCCTGAAGCTCCTCCCCATGAAAAAGAGGGGACAAACTTGGGTGGAAATCCTTCCCCAAAGAGATTGCATGCTACACCAACGATAGTGCCTGTATTGAACATGCTTTGAATACCTGCTTTACTGTGATCCCCCATGACCATTCCGAGATGCTGGAGGCCAGTATCCCTCATGCTCCGTGTACCATGGTCCCACATTTTAACATTGGAATAGTTGTTTTTGAGGTTAGAAACGGTGGTGCCTGCTCCAAGATTACACCATTCGCCTATGATGGAATTTCCGAGGTAGCCGTCGTGAGCCTTATTGGAGTATCCGAGGACGACAGATTCATTTACTTCGCCGCCAATTTTGCAATGAGGGCCAATGGCTGTCGGGCCATAGATTTTAGCACCCATCTTGATGGTGCTTCCTTCTCCAATGGTGACGGGGCCTCTGATGATGGATCCTTCCATGACCTGGGCATTTTTTCCGATATAGATGGGGCCGGATTGGGCATTGAGGATAGAGCAGCTCACCTGGGCTCCCTCTTCAAGGAAGATATTATCTCCTGCGATCACCTGGTTGTTGGAAGGCAGGGATTGGCTGGTGCGGCCTTTGGTGATCAGGTTAAAGTCGTATTCTATCGTTGCCCTGAGATATAGGAAGAGATCCCAGGGATATGAAAGGTGTATAAACGGTGTGTCTGCCAGTTCGAGACCAGCGATCTCTTCAATGGATTCGTCACGCAACAGGTTCTCAAACTGATGGCGGTTGAGGCGTGCGGCGATGAGATTGCCATCATCCATCAAGGCTTCGTTGGGTTCTAGTTGTTCGATGAGTCGAACGAGTCTGTCATTGGGCATGACGGCGCCGTTGATGACGATATTGTCATCTTCCAGGTGCATGGGGAATCGTTCATTGAGGTAATCGGAGGTGATGTAGGAAGCAGCGCCTTTGAGGAGTTTTTCCCATCGTTCTCTGATGGTGAAGATACCGGTGCGTAATTCAGCTACCGGCCTGGTGTAGCTGAGGGGAAGCATTTGTTCCCGGGATTCGTCATCAAACAGGATGATGTTTCGCATGGCTTTTATGAGGCAATTAAAAAAGCCCCGAAGGAGAGCGGGGCTTTTGGATTATTCTTCTGTTTCCTTTTTAGCGAATTTGGTATTGGCAAATTTCTTGTTGAACTTATCGATCCTCCCGGCGGTATCAATGAATTTCATTTTACCTGTAAAAAAGGGATGCGATTGGCTTGAGATCTCGAGTTTCACCAATGGATATTCATTGCCATCTTCCCATTTGATGGTATCCTTAGTAACTACGCAGGACTTAGTCAGGAAGGCGAAATCGCAGGAAAAATCCTTGAATACGACGTGGCGATAATTGGATGGATGAATATCTTTTTTCATGATGCTTTTTGATAATGGACGGCAAAGGTAAGGGTTTTAGTATATTCTACAAACTTAAAGTAGAAAATTATTTGGTTTCGAGGTTAGGGGGGTATAGGCTTATAAGCGCATCAACCCATAAGCCTATTAGCCTATCAACACTTTACACATAATCCAACCCCGGGAAAAAAGCATCCCTGAAAAGCTTGATTTCACAAGACCCCTCCGGTTCCCCAACGATCGCCACTATATCAAAACGGATCTCCCACTCATACCCAACAGATCTCATATACCCCATTGCAGCATCTATCAACAACCTCCTTTTTCTTCTATCCACCATTTCTTCCGGTCTCCCAAAGAATATGTCCGCTCTCGTTTTTACCTCCACAAAGACAAGTACTTCCTTTTCCTTTGCCACTATATCTATCTCCGCACGCTTATATCGCCAATTACACGCTACAATTTCAAAACCCTCTTCCTTTAAAAAAGCCACCGCCTTTTCTTCACCCCACTTCCCATGTAACTGTTGTATAGCCATCGTCTGTCCAAAATAAAGGTGCAATACCTTAAACCGCAACGTTTTTTACATTTTCATAGTGCTTATGCCCGAGATAAATCACTTTTTGTGAAAAATTGCCTTGTTTTACAGGATTAATCACGCTTTATTTCACATCGAAGAATTATTAAACCCTATGATGAATCAATTGATTGAGCGATTTATGGATCAGCTCGAGGAAGGTATCGAAATCGGACGCAAGGCGACTATCCAACCCCCTTCAGCCAATATCACCCACATTTATGTTGCAGGTCTTGGTGGCTCAGGAATTGGTGCAGACTTCGTTTCGTCATTTGTCCAGGATGAACTCAAACTCCCTTTCCTGGTGCGCAAGGGATATCATGTGCCTGCCTTTGTAGGCCCAAATACACTGGCCATCGCCAGTTCGTATAGCGGCAATACGGAGGAAACACTGATCTCCTATGATCAGATCAAAAAACAAGGTGCACGTCTCATCTGCGTAGCTTCCGGAGGCAAAATCATCGACCGCGCTAAAGCAGACGGGTATGATTATATCCAGGTGCCTGCCAACTGGCCCTCGCCACGCGCCTGCCTTGGTTATTCAGTGACCGCACAATTGTGGACTCTCCATCATCTGGGTTACATCTCAGACCGTGCAATTAAAAATGTGGAATCAGCTGTATCCCTCCTCCGCAAGGAAAGCGCTGATATAAAAATTCAGGCTGAAAAAATCGCAAAACGATTACATCACAAAATACCTGTGATCTATATCGAAGACCGCATGGAGCCTGTCGCCGTGCGTCTCAGGCAACAAATCAATGAAAACAGTAAAGCCCTTTGCTGGCACCATGTCGTGCCTGAGATGAATCACAATGAATTGGTCGGATGGACAGAAAAAAATGACAACCTCGTTGTCCTCTATTTACGCAATGACGATGATTATTCCAGAAATGCCGTCCGAATGGATATCAATAAAAAAATCATCGGTCAGTATGCATATGATATCATTGAATTGTATTCCAAAGGATCCAACCTAATCGAAAAATCATTGTATCTCGTCCACCTCGGTGATTGGATTTCCTGGTATCTGGCTGAATTGCGCGGCGTGGATGCCCTTGAAGTCAATGTGATTGATTACCTGAAAGGAGAGCTTGCAAAGGTTTAGTGAAAAGTGAGGAGTGAAAAGTGAAGTGTTGAAGAGGGAAGAGGGAAGAAAGGAGAAGGAAGGAGCGTAAATTGTAATTGTACCCAAACGAACACCGCTGAGAGCTGATAGCTAGTAGCTGAAAGCTATTTTGTACGTACTTTTGAATTGAATACGATTAAACCATTGAACATATGTCATTATTAGAAGGAAAAGTTGCAATTGTCACCGGAGGGTCTAGGGGTATTGGCAAAGCAATCGTTGATGCTTTTGCATCAGAAGGAGCTACGGTCGCTTTCACCTATTTATCCTCAAGGGAAAGAGCCGAAGGCATAGCAGAAGAATGGAAATCCAAAGGCAGGAATGTGATTGCCTGCTATTCGGATGCGAGTTCTTATGTGCATGCAGAATCACTGGTACCATCGATCCAGGAACAGTTCGGACGCATCGATATACTGGTTAATAATGCCGGTATCACAAATGACACTTTATTACTTCGCATGGACGAGGAGCAATGGGACAGCGTGATTGATACCAATCTCAAATCCGTCTTTAACATGACCAAACAATGCATCAAGGTCATGCTGCGCCAGAAGTCCGGATCGCTGATACATCTTAGTTCTGTGGTTGGCATTTTCGGCAATCCAGGTCAGGCTAATTATGCTGCATCAAAAGCCGGAATTATTGGCTTCAGTAAATCTATTGCTAAAGAAGTAGGTTCACGCAATATCAGAAGCAATGTCATCGCACCCGGGTTTATTGAATCGGATATGACAGGAGAGTTGGATGAAAATACACGTAAGGCATTCCTTGCTAATGTCCCGCTTGGAAGATTTGGTCATGCAAATGAAGTGGCAAGATTAGCTGCCTTCCTTGCTTCGGATCAGTCTGCTTATATCACCGGACAAACCATTAGTATCTGTGGAGGTTTAAATACCTGAAAATGCAACAGCTGGCTACTGCATTGGTGTGCATTCTATTCCTTGCGGCCTGCAGCCCAAAAATATCCGTTCGCCCTGCCACCAAAGAAGACATTGTTTTTTTACCTGCCCCTTCACATGAAAATAAGGTCAGTCGCTGCTATGCTCCTTTATCGTATGTGGCCTATCCTGAATTGATCCGAATGAAATATGTGCGGGTCAATATTCATTTTATGAATTCTTCAGATGGCAGGTATAATATGCCCGAAGAAGAAACAACAGCCTATGCCCGCGAATGGATAAAGGTGACCAATAGCAATCTGGAACGAAACATGAAAATGTTTCTTCCTCATGGGAATGAGACACCGGTGATCCCCATTCCTTATAGATATATCATTTCCCCTGACCCGATTGTGGCAGGAGATGATGGAGTGTATTACCACATCGATGATACCTTATGTTATGCAGTGAAGACAGGACGTGAAAGAAATATCAGCGACAAACGAGTCATTGAAAAATACGCGATCCGAGATGATTCCGTGATGAATATTTTTCTTCAGACGCATCATCTTGACAGTATCCCCTCCCCTACCTACCGACCCGATGCTTCAGGTATATCATTAGGTACCTCTGTTAAATTATTTGGTAATTGGCACAAACGCCCTAATGTGTGGGACATCAGGGGAATCACTAATCATGAGATTGGGCACTCACTTGGTCTGGCCCATACCTGGGGAGGACATGACGGCTGTGATGACACACCTGCACATCCCAATTGCTGGAATAAAACCAACAAAGCGCCTTGTGATACCATGTATTCAAATAATATGATGGATTACAATGCGCATATGGGTGCACTCACCCCTTGCCAGATCGGTAAAATCCTGATGAATATGAGCCGCCTGGGATCCATCCAGCGAAACATACTTGAACAAAGGTGGTGTGTGCTTGATTCCAACGCAACCATCACGGTTAATGACAGCATGCGATGGGATGGCAGTGTTGACATGGAAGGGAATATCATCATCCGTCCAAGTGGTGTACTTGAAATTGGTTGCAGAGTTTCAATGCCGGAAAATGCAACCATTACTATTTTTCCTGGTGGGAAGTTAGTGGTCTTGTCTTCCGGAAAACTGCATAACTCCTGCAATAGTCAGTGGAATGGAATCGAAATAGTGCAAGAAGGAAAAAAAAGGGGTAGTGTGTTTGTCTTGGAAGGTGGGAAAATTGAAAACACCCTTAAACCGATGGGCCTACAACCATGAAATCCTCCAGACTGATCTTTCCTGTCTTTCTGCTCATCACATTAGTCGCCTTTTATCCAACGATCGGTGCCGGGTTTGTATTTGATTTCCTTGGATGGCAACGGGTCTATGACCAGGGTTCTTTTGCCGACATCATCCACAGTTTCGGGTATAAAGGAAACCATCAGGCACTTCACTTTTTCTTCTATAGTGTATACTCCCTTTTCCATATTAATGGACTGCCGTGGTACATTATCTTTTGTACACTGCACGCGTTTAACGGATGGCTATTGTTTACCTGGCTGACAGCGATAAATAAACGTTGGCAGGTTAAATCTTCGGGCTTGTTAATCATGCTGTGTTGTATACTTTTTCTTGTCCACCCGTATAATGTGGAGGTGGTGGTATGGAAGGTATGTATTCATTACCTATTATCCCTGATGGCTGTTCTGACACTTCTGATTTTCGCTTCAAAATATATTCGATCACGAGATCATAAATTCCTTTGGTTCAGTCTTGCCATCTATGGTATTTCTTTATTTCTTTTGGAAATATCATATATCACCCCTTTGGTCATTAGCCTATACCTGGCGTTAGATGCATTCGCTAGTCCGAAAACAGATTTTAATCTCCGCAAAGCATTTTTAATAGCCGGAAGTATGTGGGGGATCCTGATCATAGGTTTGCTGATCAACAAGTGGACGCTTGGAGCATGGGTAGGCCATTATGGTGCAGCAGCGCATCTCAACCTGGATGTGATCGGCATGATGTCGACAGAGATAAAATACCTTGTAAAACATCTTACCGATGCCCGGTATTTTTCGTTCAAAACTAAAGCATTGCTGTTTGATAAGATTTTATCTACACCTGAGTTAGTCTTCTTTATGCTAGCGCTTTGTATCTCTGTGATGCTGGTGTATGCCATTAAAATAAAAAAAATCCCGGGGCATCTTCACCTTGCCTTTTTCGGTATTGCGGCATCGATGTTATATGTATTACCTGTTTCAAATCTATATTTTTATCACCTGATGGTAGGCAGCAATGACAGATTTAGCTATCTGCCACTCACCTTTATACTGGTATGTATTCTGGCATTGTTGTCAAAAACGGCTAAATGGTTTTCCATTCCATTATTGAGTATGGTGATCCTTATACAAGTGTATCTGCAAGAAAAGACAATCACGTATTGGAAAGAATCCACAGCCCTGGTGCATCACTTACGCGATACATTTCGCTGGCACGACCGGAGTCATGTTTTTATACTCAATAGCCCTGACAATCTAAATGGTATCGTCATGACTTCGATCATCCAGGCACCATCAGGTATTGACGAGCTACTTGATTTTCAGACATCAAGACCATATGATGGTTTCATGTTTGATGTCTTTCAATATAATATGACCACCCCTGAAGATGGCGTAAAAGTGGAACAAACAGGCCCTATGCAACTCAAAGTGACATTTAAACAATGGGGAAATTGGTGGCATCTGAGCGGCATAGGTGCAAGCAGCTATGAAAATGAATTTTTCAAAGCAGAAGTACTTGATTACCCGTACCAGATTACCTTCAAACAATTTCCGGAGGGGAGCGTGATCTTATACCAGGATGGGAAAGAGTGGAAAGAGTTTAAGTTAGAAACTAGCAGATAGAAGTTAGAAACTAGAACATTAGCCCCGGGGTTTTCGGAGCCATGCCCTTACGGGCGAAGTGGAGGAACACAGGTCGAACGAAGTGATATCCCGCCAAATGCGATGTATTTGTGGCGGGGGGAGACAGATTTTTTAGAAAATCTGGATGGGGTGAAAATAGAAGTTAGAAGTCAGCAGTTAGTGGATGGAAAATCAGTACGTAAGGGGAATCATAGCGACCATGCTTGCCGCTATGATATGGAGTACCGCTGGTGTACTGGTCAAACTTATTCATCAGGATGCTTTTACGATCCTGTTTTACCGAAGTGCTTATGCGGGTTTGCTATTCCTTGCTGTGTTTAGAAAAGAAGCCCTCCAGATTGATCGCAGGGCATTTGTGATCAGCCTGTTTTATGCACCGCTACTTATTTGTTTTGTGACGTCTACCAAACTGACTACGGCTGCGAATGCCATTTTTCTTCAATACATCGCACCGGCTATCGTACTGATCATTGAACCAAGAATACTAGGTATCAAAATGAAACGATACAATATGCTGACGGTGATGGCATGTTTGTTTGGACTTTCCTTTTTCCTTTTTGATCAGAAAGGATCCGGCCATCATTGGTTGGGGGATGGAATTGCATTGTTGTCGGGGTTTTTCTCAGCAGGATTGATTTTGTTCTTACGATTTAGTAACCGGTCTCAACAAATGAGTGGTATCCTGCTTGGCAATCTTTGGGTAGTATTGATCACGTTGCCATGGTTCTTAAAATCGCCTTCTGCCACTGGCGGAGAACACGTGATGCTTGCCTTTTTGGGATTGATTCAGATCGGCATAGGATTTCTCTTGTTCACGTATGGACAAAGAAGGATTCCCGCGTTAGAAAGTTCGCTTATCTCCATTCTTGAGCCTATACTCAATCCAATCTGGGTCCTAATATGGTATAGTGAAAAACCGGCGCTGTGGTCCCTTATGGGAGGTGCTATTATCTTATTGGCTCTGATGGGACGAATGGTCTATATCTATAAACTGGAATCGTCGGTCAGTCCGGCTCAACAAATAGAGTAAACGAAAACTCGCTTTTAAGCTTAGGACTTATCCTGTTTAGAAAAGACGCTTTTCAACAGGTCTGTTGTCCTTTGCGACTGATCAGTCCTGATCTTTTCTTCCTTGACTTCAACGAGACTAAATAGGCCATCCAGTGCTTTTTGATTGACATGATCATCGAGTGAGGGATTAGCCTTTTTTACAAAAGGGATATTATTATAAGCTGTGATGACAGATTTCCAGTATTCTCTTGCATTCACTTCATCCAATGCTGACTGAATCTGTGGCATGAAGGCAGTATATAACTGCGTTCTTGTTTGTGTCTCAAGGTATCTTGTTGCAGCATCTTTCTCACCCATCAGGATATTCATCGCGTCTGAAATCGTGAGCGAAGTGATGGCATTCACAAAAATCGGTGTTGCCTTTTTAGCAGCCAATTCTGCGGCCTTGTTCATTTTTTCGATGAGTTGTTTTTCCACGTCCTGAAAACCCGGAACCATTTTAACTTTAGAAATGATATACGCTGCTTCTTCCGGGACGATAATTTTATAAGGGCTTTCAAGATATCCTTTATCTGCAGACAATTTGTCGACAGCCTCCTTGACCCCAAATTCAAGTGCTTGCTTAAGCCCCATATCAATATCCCCACCAGAGGAGGGCACTACTGTTTTTACAGTTTTGTTGAGGAGGTCTTTAAACTGCGCCTGCCCGACACCGGGAAACAGACTAACAATAAAAATGGCAATGAGGGAGGTGTGGCGGAGTATGGACAATTTCATCATGATCCTTATAACGTAATAAATGTCCTTTCGGCACATGAAAGGGATGGATTTAACGAGAACTTAACCAAACGGTTTCAGTGAGCTGTGGATGTAGTTGTGAATTGTATTAAAAATCAATCAGCTGTATGTCAAAAGCGAGAACTGAATTGGCCGGAATTCCACTCTTGGGTTGGTCACCATAAGCAAGGTGCGAGGGAATAATCAGTAGGCCTTTACCTCCTTTACCAAAAAGCTGAATGCCTTCCTGCCATCCAGCTATCACGGCAGTTAGCGGGAATGTAATATTAGTACCGGAATCAAAAATATCCCCGTTGAGCAGAAATCCGACATAGGACACACTCACTACATCATCAATGGTAGGGTGCTCAGTGGAACCGGGTTCGTCAATGACGTAATATAATCCTGAAGAGGTTGAATCCGCATCGAGATTATGTTCTATTAAAAAATCCTGGATACGCTGCTGATCAATTTCAAATTGGTCTTCTTTGTCGCAGGAACTGAATGAAACGACAGCCACAAAAAAGAGAAGGCTATAAACGTAGGTAGTAAATTTCATGGGTTAAAAACGATTTGAGGGTCAAAGATGCGGCCAAAATTCAATTTAAAAAGTATTCTACCCGACATAGACGCCTAAAGACAAACCCAGCCATACTTCGAACATACTGGTTTCCAATGCGTTTCGAATCATCATGGTCCATCAATAAAAATGGATTTGAGGCCTCAAATTTTGTGCGTAATGGCCATATTGAGATAAATCGACCTTGGTTTGCCAGGATAATAATATCTCGGCTTAGTTCCGGGAGCGTTGATCTGGAACATAGGCGAATAGTCAATATCAAAGACATTGTGGACGTTAGCGGAAACGGATCCGCTCCACTTTTCATCTGAGGCAAATTTATAAAGCAGACCTGCATTGATCAACTGGTATCCATTTGCTGAAGCCGAGTTGGCATCATTGAGATAAACGGAGGAGATCAGGTGATGATCAACGTGAAAGTCCCATTTACGCCATGGCGATATATTGAGTCTTGAAAACAATCGGTGCTTAGGTGTGCCTGGCAATTGGTTACCGCTATGGTTCATGCCTGCTTCCTCAAATTCATCAAACTTAAAATCTCCATACGTATAGGCTCCTTCAAGTGAAATCTTTTCTGTGAGCGGTACCCATTTGTATTCAAGTTCAATACCCTGATGAACGGAGCTACCCCCATTTAATTTTTCAAATACATCATCTATAATTCGTCTTGTCAGGACAGTGTTTTTGATATTCATGTGGAATAAAGTGAGTTTTGCAAAAGAGCCCATCCCGGGATCATATTTCAAGCTCACTTCTTCACTCCATCCTGTCTCAGGTACAATATCCGGATTGATCATACCATCTGCATCGAGTATATCATCAAGCGTCAGTGAAGAATATCCCCGGCTGATGGAGGTAGACACGGACAGCTCTTTTGCGATGGCATAATTAACTCCGGCTGTAGGGAAAATATCTAAAGGTGTATTTACCTTCAATTGATCATCAGCAAGTGAGCTCAGCGCTATGTTCAATCCTCCAAATACAAACCATTTATCTTTCAAATGCCATTCTGTCTGGACAAACGTATTGACGTACGATCGTGATTCCTTTTCATCAGAGAGTTGTTGCCCTGGCACCCCTCCTTCTAAAGTCTCATAAGTTCGGAATGTATAATCCTCATTGAAATATTCCACTCCGGCAGTGATATGGGCTGTTTCTTTTATCTTAAACGTAAAACGATGTCGCATCCCTGTTGATGTATTCTTTTCCTCAAGCACATTAAACGGGCGGACTTCATCCGCATTGAAAAACGTGCCGAAAACTGAGCCTTTGTATACCCAACCGGACGCAGGGGCGTAGGTGGCATTGAGGCCGGTGATCCATTTTGTATAATCTTCATGGCCCATGACCGCGTCCCATGTTGGTGCTGCAACCGATGGATTGTTTTCATAATCATCCAGATTGATCGAGCTGGGGATAAAGGCTTTTAAACCGATCGCATGCACCAATGTGTGTATCGTCAGTCCTTTTTCGCCCTGCCACTGTTGCATCCAGGAAACAGAATTTTTCCGATAATGATTGTTATCACGGTAGCCGCTATCATTGATGTATTGATAGTGGAGCGCTGTGCCCCATTGATCCTTTTGTCCATAGCGTGCTGTAATATGTTGATCAAATTGGAGGCGATCATATGACCCAACCTGTAGTCTCGTCTGAAAGCCATCTTTCTCAGGAATACGGCTTTTGAGATGGATCATGCCGCCAAGTCCTGACCCCCATAGCGCCGAAGAAGGTCCACGCCAGATATCGATGCCAGAGAGAATGTTTGGATGGATATCTTCGATACTGGACTCTCCTACTCCATTGGTGAGTGGTATTTCATCGAGATATATTTTTATACTGGTCGTTGCAAAGGGTTCACGATATCCGACACCTCTTATACTAATGCGATTTGTATTGAGAGCACCTGATTGCATCCAGAGGCCAGGGGTAGCATTTAATAATGGTTCGATGGTTGGTTCTGTAAGTAACTCAATTTGCGTCTGATCAATAGAAGATACTACGAATGGATTGTTAATCTTTGAAGCATACACCGTAAATGGTGAGGCAACAACGGAGAAAGCAGAAGAATCCAATATAATTGTATCCTGTATTTGTTGTTGACAGATTAAGCTGTCTTTTGCAAAGCAAAAAAGGATTAACTGGATGGCTACGTAACATTTTGTTTTATTTTTCATCCTTTAGTAAAACGTGAGGGATCGAGCTTATCTGCACTTCCGGGCTTTGATGAGGTCATTAATAAGTCCTTTACCATTCTTCCTGTCACTGGTGCCAGGCTCAATCCCATCATGGCATGTCCTGCGGCAATGATGACTGAAGATCCCTGCTTCAATCGACCGATATAAGGCATTCCATCCGGTGTGCATGGCCGATAGCCATACCAAACAGATCCGGGCGAATTCATTTTCAACTGTGGATAATATTCAGGAACAGCTTTAAGTATCGAATCGACTTTATGTTGATTGATCTTGTCATCCATGCCACTGATCTCCAGTGTACCTGATATCCGAAGGCCATCTGCCATAGGGGTGATAGCCACACGTGCTTCATGCAATATTGAAGGAATCGTAGGTTTCAGAACCGGCTGCTTTATGGTCATCGAATATCCTTTACCATCCTGGACGGGTAGTTGATATCCGCTTTTCTTCAAAAGTTTTCCGGACCAACTACCTGTGGCGACAACTACATTTTTTGCGTTCATCTTTTCTCCTGTTTTTAAGGTGAGCACAACGCCAGAAGCAGATTGATCATCCATATTAATAACCTCACTTTTCGAAAGGAATTCAACACCATTATGCTTTAGCGACTCAACCATTTGTTGCATAAATACATGCGGTGTTATATGTGCATCACCTGGATAATGCACAGCCCCTTTCACTGACAACAGCAGTCCTGGCTCTATTTGTTTCAACTGTTCCTGTGTCAGATGAATCGCTTCAATTCCCAGTTGATGAGCGGCTGCTGCCATTTGTAATTCTTCGTATTCTGCAGCTTCTGTTTTGAACAACATCAATATGCCTTTCTGTTCAAATCCAAAACTAAAACCGGGTGCATCGTTCAAATGCCTGTAAAATTCACGGCTTTCTGTGTGCATATCGCGGAGTAAAGCAACTGATTCTGCGACATGCTTCCGTGTACTTGATTTGTAAAAGGTCCAAAGCCACTGAGCTAATTCGAGATTAAGTCTTGGACGGATATAAAACGGGCTGTCTCTTTTAAACATCCATTGGATCCCTTTTGAAATAATGCCAGGAGAAGCCATGGGAATAAAATGACTGGGAACTATCATTCCTGCATTACCAAAAGAGCACCCGCCAGTGAAATCGCCTTTATCAATGACCGTCACTTGCATTCCGGCATTCCTGCAGTGCCAGGCACACCATAATCCTACTACGCCACCACCTATGATCACTATGTCTTTCATACGACTTGTAAACCGTGTGCATACGGATCATCTTCATCATCGATGATGATGGTGTTATACCCTGTGATTCTGGCCCACCCTTCAATCGAAGGGACAATCGCCTGGAAAGGACCTACCGTTGTTTCTGCTAATATCCGTCCATTGAATATACTGCCGATGATACTCTCATGGACAAATGGCCCACCCACTTTAAGTTTTCCTTTTGCATACCATTGCGCCATTCGTGCTGAAGTTCCTGTGCCACATGGTGAGCGGTCTATTGCCTTTTCACCATAGATCACTGCCCCTCTTGCAGTCGACGCTGTATCGAGTGGTTGACCTGTCCACAAAATATGGGAACAACCATTGATAGATTCGTTTTCAGGATGGACAAATGTATATCTGTTGTTGTTATCTTCCCGAAGTGCCCTTCCCCAGGAAATCAATTGGTCGGCAGTATAATGTTCAAACCCGGGAAAACCATCCTGTACATCCACAATAGCATAAAAATTCCCACCATAAGCGACATCAACTTTTATTTCGCCCAGCACCGGGCAGGTTGA
>JBBRDL010000060.1:0-21921 GCA_038203965.1 Chitinophagales bacterium
AGTATTTGGAAACGGTTGGGATCCTTCGTCATTTGATGGTGACGGTCAACCAAATAATGCAACTGTAAATGGTAATCCTATTGGGCAGGCAGGTAATGGTGTTTATAGCACAGCAACATGGGATTGGTTTACCGACGTTGACTACCACTATCTCCATGTTAATTACCAGCTTGGCGATTTTGACGGTAATGGCACTCTTGATATGTGCAATTTATTATATGACCCCGATTGTCCTAACACCGGCGGACTCATGGGGGGTTGCTGTAATCCTTGCTGGGGAGCACCGCTCGGAACAATCCTTCCAGGTGGTTGGTATGCATACGACATAAACGGTTCTTGTCCGATTCCCGGGCCACCAGTTAGGGTCGATTGGGGTGACGGAGGCCATTGCGGAGGTGGCCAGGGTCCATGGGCATTCTGTTTCGAACTTAACGTAAGAGAATATCCTGATTGCCTCGAGGATCCAAGTACGCAGAATCTAATGCTTGGCTTTTTTACCACAGCAGATGGTGAGACAGGTGCATGGACAGGAAATGCTAGTATTTGTGCATTGGATCAACCTGCTTTTGTAACGCTTCCTATGTGTTGCAGTGAGCTGGCTACAGACGAAGAAATGCTTGAACCCATATGCAGTGGTCAACAATTTGTTTACGCCATCGATGAGCCTGATGTAGATTTCTGGCAATGGACGGTGGACGCAGGTCCGGTTCTTGGTGGAACAAATGGTTCAGGAGGCCCAGGGACGGTTATTATCAATACACTTACAAATAATGGAGACGACCCTGAAATCGTGGAATATACATTTCTCGGTTTTGCCGGAGGTGCATGTCCTGTGTTCGAAAAGACAGTGACTATCGAAGTATTCCCGAAAATTATGGTTACACTAGACCCATTGGTTTTGTGTGCAACTCCCCTGATGCCTTACACGATCACTCCGGAAGTGACCGGGGGAAGTGGTAATTATGAGTATCAATGGGCTCCGTTTGGTCAGATGACCTCAAGTATTACCGTAGCTAATCCAGTTAATGGTACGCAGTACATCGTAAGTGTAACAGATGAAATTGGTTGTTTCGGAACAGCGTCAATGGTTATTTCGGTTTATACAACCTTTCCTGTTGATATTCTTGCGCCTATTGTTGAGCAATGTCTTTCTGACGGGCCCATAGATCTGGAGGCTGAAGCCACAGGTGGGTTTGAACCTTATGCATTTGAATGGACATTTCCTAGTGGTACTTCAACCAATCCAAGCATCACGTCTGAAGATAACGGGGAACACCTGGTAGTGGTTACGGACGTTGAGGGATGTATTGGTAAAGATTCCGTGATACTTACTTTTAATCCATCTCCGGAAGTGTATATAGACGCCGTCAATGGAGCGCTAGCCATTTGTGAAGGTGAATCAACAGAGTTAGCGGCTGTAGCTTCCTCAGGGGAATCGCCTTATTTCTATGAATGGGATACACCCGAAGGTCCTGAATCAGGTAAGAATATTGATGCATTTTCTCCGGGTATATACACCGTGACCGTTGAAGATGTTAATGGATGTACCAATACGACAGAAATAGAAATATTAGCTGAACCTCAGCCCGCTCCTGACCTGGGTCCGGATGTATTCGTTTGTGATTTTGATGATCCAGTAGAGATTGAAGTATCGGAAACATTCGAAGAATATCAATGGTCTATTGGTAGTCAAGCGGATGGACTACAATCAATTGAAGTTTATAATGCCGGTATTTATACGATAACAGTGACGAATGAATCAGGTTGCACAGGAGAGACCTCTATGGAAATCCTTATACTTCCTCAGCCGGTGTTCATCATGCCGGACACTTTCGAATACTGTCCTGGCTCTTCTGTGACCATTGATGCGGATGATTACGGAGGTCCATGGGATAATTATTTATGGCCTCAATGTGGTTTATGTGTAAATGATTTTACAACTTCTACGCCTGGCATTTATAATGTTTATGTTTTTGACGAAAATGGTTGCTCCGGCTTTCAGGAATTTGAAGTAGTAGAGAATTCTTCCATAACACCAGGCCTCCAGGGGGACAATATAATGTGTACCGGCGAGACAATCACACTTTCCGCAATGACCGGTTTTGTAAGTTATGCATGGTCCGCAAATGCAGGTAACGCAACCACAAGTTCTGTAGATGTCACTGCTATAGGAGACTATAGTGTTACTGTAGTAGATGTAGAAGGTTGTATTGGCGCCGACACCATAACAATTGTGAGTGGCGATTTTGTAGCAAGCGTATCCGGTCCAGCTGCGATTTGTGCAAATGTACAGGCCACCATAACAGCATCACCTGCCGGTGGGACATATCTCTGGTCCACAATGCAGACGACGCCTACCATTCAAGTAGAAGAAGGTACCCATACTGTCACCGTAACGAATAGTGATGGATGCACAGCCACAGCAAGTATTACCATTATTGAAACACCATTTATCCCTCAGATCACAGGCGATAATTTAATTTGTCAGACCTCTGAAACGACCACCCTTAATGCCGGCGGTCCATATGCAAGTTATCAATGGTCTGCTAATGCGGGTTCTGCAATTACACAATCGATTATCACAGGGTCACCAGGTTTATATACGGTTACCGTTATAGATGCTTCCGGTTGTATCGGCAATGCTGCTTTTACAGTTGACAATCATCCTGTGCCTTTTGTAGCGATTACCGGGCTGCCCAACTTCTGTGTTGGAGGTAGTACACAGATGACAGCAACAGCCGGGTTTACAAACTATGTTTGGAATACGACAGACTTTACACCAACGATTACCATCAATACAGCTGGTCCATATACGGTGACTATAACGGATGCTAACGGTTGTACGAACACTGCAATGACCACAGTCAATACCCCGTATCAGGAGACAGTTGATATCTCAGGTTCCTTCGTGTTTTGTCCTGGTGATCAGGCAACACTTGCCGTTCCATCTGGATACACCTCTGTTCTTTGGTCCACAATGGAAACCACTGATCAGATATATGTTTCTACTGAAGAAGAAGTTAGTGTCATCGTGGTTGACCCTTCGGGTTGTATTGCCTATGATACAGTCATAACGGAAGCTAATTCCACTTTAAGTCCCATCATCACAGGCGTATCTTCAATTTGTGATAATGGAACTGCAGTGCTTAATGCGGGTCCCGGATTTGATAATTATATATGGAGTAATGGTCTTGGCACAAACCAAACAGCTACCGTAAATGCGCCAGGTAATTATTCAGTCACCGTAAGTAGTCTGGCAGGTTGCGTCGGAGAAGATGACTTTGATGTTGTCCAATTCTTTTCTCCTGTTGCAGTGGTTACAGCAAATGCTACAGCATGTGATGTGCAGGAGCCAGGCGGACCTTCCACAACTGTCAATTTCAATGCCTTGGTTACGGGTGGTGATACAGGTGGTTCATGGGTCCAGATTTCAGGCCCATCCACAGTCAGTGTTGCTAATCTGGCTAATGTCAATTTTAACGGGTTGAATACTGGTTCGTATACCTTTACCTATACCACAGCATCAGCAACGCCTCCTTGTATGGAGCAATCATATCCACTTACTGTTGTCGTAGCAGATTGTGGTTGCCCTGCTATGGATTTATTTGATGCACCGGATCTATGTAATAATCTTGGCTCACTGAGCCTAAACACATTGGTATTACCGCAAACGCCAACTGGTGGATCATGGAGTATTTTAACAACACCTCCTGGTTCCAACCCGGCAATTCTGACTCCACCTGATAATTTTAATGCATCTTCAGCAGATCCCGGTGCTTATACACTGCAGTATCTTGTATCCGGACTAGCTTCTTATTGTGATGCTGATGCGACGGTGGTTGTGAATGTGCTCAGGACACCTGTAGCTGGCATCGCAGCTCTACCGATTAGTTATTGTGCGGGGGAAAACCAGGTAATCACTCTTTCTTCACTTATAAATGGTGAAGATGCCGGTGGTATCTGGAATGAATCCTCACAAAATCCAAGTACAGGCAGTGCTTTCAATGCAGCTGCAGGAACATTCAGTATAACAACACAGGTTCCAGGAACCTACACTTTTGATTATATCCTTATGGGCGCGGGTCCGTGTCCGGATGATATGACTACAGTGGAAGTTGTCATTGAGGCCAACCCGTTAGCGGATGCGGGAACTACGGCTACGCTTACATGCATTATTCCATCTACTTCTATAGGTGGCAGCGGAACAAGTATTGGATCTGAATTTATATATACATGGACAAGTCCGGATGGCGGCGTCTTTACCAATGGCGATCAACCTACAGCAACAGCAACTTCTTCTGGTACGTTTGTCCTCACCGTAATGAACATGCTCACTGGATGTAGTGCTACAGACCAGGTTGTCATAGACCAGATAGGCGCTTTCCCAACGGATATGATATTGTTGGTTCAGTCTCCTGATTGCGAAGGAGATCCTCCAGGCTCTGCCCAGGTATCTTCTATTGTGGGAGGCACAGCTCCGTATTCGTATTCACTCAATGGAGCAGCAGCAGTGAGTTCTCCAGTGTTCAATAATCTGCCTGCCGGTTTTTATTCACTTGAGGGTACAGATGCTTCCGGTTGTAAAATAGCTGATACCTTTTCGATCCAAGAGCTTGTAGTGGTAGATCTCGAGATAGTCAATTATGTCAATGATATATTCATTTTTGATTTAGGTGATACCATCACTTTGAGTTATATCTATAGTGGTACGACGTCTACACCTGATTCCTCTGTTTGGAAATTGAAGGATAGTGTTATATGTACCAATTGTGCTGTGCTTGAACTGGAAGCGTATCTCGCCGGCCAGATTACGCTGGAAGCCTATGATGAAAGAGGTTGTTATATCGAGCAGTCCTTGACTTTCCAGGTTGTGCGGGAGCGTGATGTTTACATACCTAATGTATTCAGCCCGAATGGAGACAATCTTAATGACATGTTTACACTCTTTACTGATGCAGACATCAAAGAAATCACCTTGATGGAGATTTACAGCCGTTGGGGAGACCTTGTTTTCAGGAAGACGAAATTTGCACCAAATGATCCGACTATTGGATGGGATGGAAAATTTGCAGGTGATGAACTGAATCCTGGAGTATATGTATACCGTATCGAAGTTATTTATGGTGATGATTATACGGATAGTTTTGCTGGCGATATCACGATTATAAAATAATAAGTTCATAGTGGAATCGCAGCATTCTTGCCTGATTCCAAGAAAGAGTTTACTTGCCCATTTCTCTTGTTTTTAGAGCCCTCCTCACAAATTGGAGGGCTCTTTTTCGAATCGAAAGAGTTAATTGGTGAAATTTTGTTCTCCCCCTGTATAGTTGATAACCTTATTTTCGTTGTTTAGTAGATTGTCTATATAGAGGCGAATTAAAACCAAAGACTACCATTGAGCCAGAACACCAAAGGATATTTTCATCGGATCGTGACATTTTTGTGTTGCGTTCTTTCGGCTTGTTCGATGCAAGGCCAATGTTCACTATCATCTGCAACAGATGTCCCTGATAATGCAATCTTTACAATCGATCTCTCTGTTTCGGGCTTGATAGACAATAGCCTCTCAAGCCCTACACAGGGTATCTGTGGAGTGGAAATTGATTTTATGCATGAGTACCTTGGGGATCTCACGATTACGCTCATCTCTCCATCAGGCACCTCTGTTGATTTGATTGGTCCGGCTACAACAAGCACAGGTAATACAAATTTGACAAGGTGGAACATTGAGTTTGTTCCGTGCATGACTCCAGCGTCTCCCGATGCCGGATTCGCAGATATATGGTCCAATCTCCAATCATGGAATGCTGTGACTCCGTATTCAGGAAGTTATCATCCTCATGTAGGGTGTCTTGAAGATTTTAATGCCGGTCCTGCAAATGGAATCTGGCAAGTTGTCATTCAGGATCATGGAGAGTTTCAACTGGGATCCATTGCTTCATTTACGTTGATCTTTTGCAATCCAACCGGCTTGGATTGTACAGAATGTAATCCAAATGCAGGGACAATCTCTCCTTCCGCATTTAATTTGTGTTCTGGAGAAAATATTCAATCGTCGGATATAACGGTTGATTTTGGAACAAACATTCCTTCTCCGACAGACTATGCATATGAGTATCTTTTATTGTCTGGCAATACTATTTTGCAAAGCGGTACTAACTTTTCTATAACCCCTCCTGCCGGATCCTATATGCTGTGTGGAATGAGTTATCTGCTTAGTGACGCTGCTGTTATTAACACGTTGATTGCGGGTGATGACTATGCGACACTATCACAGGCTATAGACAATGGTGTCGCATGTGCTCAATTGACATCCTCATGTATTATGGTTGAGGTCAGAGCCAAGCCTGATTCCGTTTTCATTGATACTGATTTGTGTAACGGAGAAGTTTTTACATATAGAGGACAAGATTATACGTCAGATGGAATTTACTATCAGCTTCTTGATGGCCCCGGGTTGTGTGATACGGTGATTGAAATCCGTATCAGTGCCAGGACCCTTTCAGTGATGCTGAACATACCTGATACATTGTCGTGTGGTAGTGGCTCTGTTTCACTTCAGGCTATGGTGTCAGGCTCTTCAGGACCCTATAGTTATCAGTGGTCGACAACTGAAGGGAATATAACCTCCCCAACGAATAACAATTCTATTTCGGCAGATCAGGCTGGGCAATATTTTGTACTGATATCTGACGGCGTTTGTGAAGGGAGTGGAAGTGCCATTGTTGTCGCTGATCAGGGTTTTCCTCAGGTATTTTTTGGAGGTGGTACGATCAGTTGTGATCGACCTGTCATCAATATAAATCCTATATATATTCCCAGCGATGGAAACATTCTATGGACTGGCCCTTCTGGATTTGTATCCACCCAGCCCAATATCGCTATTACAGTGCCAGGAACCTATGTTTTAAGTGTCACTAATGCGGCTGGTTGTATTACAGCTAGATCTGTAGATATAGGAATAGATACCAGTACGACTCCAATCGATATTATTGTCATAGGAAAGGACTGTCAGAATAATCTCTTGGCACTGGGAAATACTTTTCCTGAACGACTACGTGGGTGGCAATGGACAGGGCCAAATGGTTTTGTTTCTAATTATTGGAGACCGGAAATTACAGATGCGGGGATCTATACATTAACCGGTACATTTTATAATGGTTGTACCCGAGCTGGTAGTTTCCTTTTTGATGGTGATTTTGCTATTCCGGATTTAACCATTTCCCCTGATGATACACTCAATTGCAATGAAGTGCTTTTACTGAGCATCTCCTCAAGCATATCAGGCGTAAGCTACGCATGGAGTGGGCCCCAGGGATTCAGCAGCAACCTGGCTATTATCGAAGGCAACCAGAAAGGAGATTATTTTGGCTCTGTCACTGCGCCAAATGGATGCCGGAATACAGGTAGTGTTTCAGTTGAAATCGGTGATGATATTTTTGATTACACAATCTTTTCTGATACGCTCACCTGTGCGATGACGATGGTGACAATTGGTGTATTTACTGCGGATGCTGACTTGTTTGACTGGGTTAATTATTCCGGGCCCGACGATGATGAAAATTCAATTCAAGTAGCCACCGGAGGGAATTATCAGGTGATGATGACAGATACCAATACCGGGTGTGTCGTCATTGCGGAGATTTTTGTGCCCACCAATTATGCGTATACGCACTTTGGATATACGACCGATACCATTTCATGCACTAATCCAATTGCGGAGCTCAATTTTGTCCCTATTCCTGGAGTTACCTATTCTTCAGTGCATTGGGAGTTGCCTGATCTTACCGTTGTCCAAGGCCCGACACTAATGTCAGATTTGCCGGGGCAACACAGGTTGTTGGCTACAGGTGTCAATGGATGTATTGGTGAATGGCGTATTCACATTCCTTTTGATACAATACGTCCTTTGGTCTTTCTTGAAACGGATACGCTCAATTGCGAAGACACTATACAGATTGTTGCACAATCCCTCGATTCGATTGTTTCTTACCAATGGAATGGCCCCGGGATTCTTATTCCCGGAGATGATTTTATTGAGGTAGATGAACCTGGTTGGTATCATCTGTCTGCCTTCGGACTAAATGGTTGTCCAGCGGAACATGACATATTTGTAGATAGTAATTTTGTACTTCCTTCTTTTAACCTTACTATTGATTCTTTACGTTGTGATCAACCGGCACTGTTTACTGCGATTTCCGCTGATGAAGTACTTTCCTATAGTTGGTTTGATCAGGCAGGGGTATTGATTTCTTCTGATTCATTCGTTAACGTAACTCTGCCTGGCGTATACACATTCGAGTTGAAGGGCGTTAACCAGTGCGTTGCGTGTGATACGGTGATCCTTTTTGCACCGGTATTCCCTTTCATTGCGCTTGCCTCTGATACATTTACCTGTAGCGAAACAATAGTTCCTGTATCTGTTCAAATTGATATCGCTCAATATACCCTGGCATGGTTGAATCTGAATGGTGATACAATAGATCAATCATCTACTATCAATGTGACAGCGTCCGGCCCTTTCATCGCTTCTGTCAGCGGGCTTAATGCATGTACCACTATTGACACTATCCAGGTACCCTTTGATACTATACCTCCGGTGGCCCGTATAGAAGACATCGGGGAAATCCGTTGTAAAAGCAGGGATGTCATGCTGGATGCTTCCGGCTCATTTCCAGCCCCTTTACTATTTACATGGACAACCAGCGGAGGCAATATTTTAAGTAATCCTTCACTTACACTGATTGACGTCCGGGATACAGGGCTTTATATTTTAGAAGTAGTACAAGTTGACAATGGGTGCACTGACAGCGATAGTATCCTATTGACGGAACACCCGGATGCTTTGAGGGATGTTTTTTTTGACATCTCTTTACCTGCATGCAGTGGAGATAATAATGCTTCCATTACCATAACTGAACTTGTGGGCGGTGTAGCACCGATTCAATATCAGCTCAATGGCGGGGTTGTTCAATCAAATCCTGTCTTTGAAGGTCTGGAAGCCGGAACTTATTTTTTGTCGTTAACTGACGCTGAAAATTGTGTGTTTGACACCACGATTACGATCGTGGCAACTATATCTTTTTCCGTAGACGCCGGACCTGATCTTGAAATCCATTTAGGTGAATCTGTGGAAATCTTGGGCATGACAGATCTCCCTCCTGATGATATTTTGTCTGACCAATGGGATTCGTTGGGCCTAACGCTTTGTGTTGACTGTGCCCTTTTTGATGTAAGCCCTTTAGAGACCAACACTTATTCTTATCAGCTGACATCTGTAACCGGATGTGTCCTTTCCGATGAAGTTATAGTTTATGTTATCGAGAAGGGTAAATATTATATAGCCAATATTTTTTCCCCAAATGGAGATGGGATTAATGATGAAATCAGGTTGAATCCATCTCCCGGGATCGACAAAGTACTGCATTGGGTCATTTTTGACAGATGGGGAAATGCTGTTTATGGAAAAACTGATTTTGATCCTGGGGATCCCTCGGTTTTCTGGAATGGACAGACGACCACTGGTGATTATCCCAATCCAGGGGTATTTCCTTATGTGCTTGAAATTCAGCTCATTAATGGAAAGACTGAAGTTTATCATGGAGAAATCACACTTCTCCGGTAAGCGAAATTGCATTTAATGGTATCCTTAGTTCAAATGCCTGAGAGGGCGTATTTGCAATCCTATCGTTTCAAGCATTTTTTCCTATTTTTAACCGCTTAAGCGTGAATATTTCCTAAATCAAATAAAAGCATGGTTTCACCCAATACATTCTTTTCCTCAAGACTTTTAGTTTTCATTCTTTTCCTTTTTTCTATAGCAGAGATAAAGGGTCAATGCAACGCAGAAGAAGGTGGGGCAACCTGCCAGGAGGCCCCTCTCGTATGTCTGAATAATCTCTGCGATGCGACGGAAATAAATCAACCGGATGGGGCTTATTCAGGATGGTGTGGAAATAATACGGCTATTCACAACCCACAATATTTTGCCTTTATTGCTACTGCTGCACAAGTACAATTTACGGTACTTGTTGGTACCTGTACCGGAGGACAAAATGCTATTCAGGCCGCAATACTAGGTTCTTGTCCATGGACAGGAGCAGATGAGATTCTCGATTGTGCAAACAATATTCCTTCGGGTCAGACCTTTATTCTTGAAGCCATGAACCTAGTCATCGGGCAGACGTATTATCTTGTTTTTGATGGTAGTGCCGGCGCCCAATGTGATTATACGATTGAAATGGCAATTGGTGTTTTTGAACCTCAATTGGAAAATGATTTGGAATCAGTATCAGTTGATCCTGATGAACCTGTTTGTCAGGGATATAATGGTATGGTATTAAATGCCGAGCCTGAAGTCATTGGTGCGCATGGCTACTGGTGGATTCCTGAGTGGGCTCCTCTTGATACAATAGAGACAACAGATCCGGAAGTCACTATTGATATCCCTACCGATCTGGATCCAGGTGTTTACGAGATATGTGTCCAGGCCTTCAGCGGATGTGATATTGGAGATGAAATCCCTTGCATACAGATAGAAGTATTTGAAATCCCTGATGAAGTAAAACCTCCGGAAACCTTTTGTCCGGAAGAATTTCCTTTCAGCTGGGGCTCAGTGAATATTTCGGGACCAAATGAATATTTTCAAAATTATATCACATCTGAAGGCTGCTCTTTCGATAGTAGTTGGGTCGTTGAAGAATATCCTGAAGTCCCTCTTGGTATTTTGGATACGTTGCATTGTGAAGAGACCTTGTTTTATGAAGGGCAGTTTTATGATGATGCCGGTACCTATGAAATAGACTATCCCGGCATGGGATTAAATGGTTGTGACTCTACTGCTGAATTGAATGTGACCCTTGCTGCAATTGATGCATTTATTGATATATCCTGTGAGAATGGTGAGTTTGCGCTTACAGTACTCGTTCAAGAACTAATACCTTCAAATGCTGACATAGAGTATCAGTGGTACGAGGGTAGTACGCCTTTACCTGATATGGAAAATGTAATCTATGTGTTGGAAGGAGGACTATATCGATGCTTCGTCACGGTAATTACCCCTGCTGGTGAATGTATCTTTGAGTTAGAACCCTTTTCGTTCAATGCAGAAGATTATCGTCCTGACCCACCAAATTTGGGATTCACGGATACGCTTGTGTGCGCCCAGTCTGGGATATTTTTTGAGGTTATCGTGGATCCTTTTCAAGATCCATTTGATTACACATGGAGTGGTCCGGCCAATGTTCCGATTTTCCAGGATGGTTCTTCCATTGCAGAATTTGACTTTACAGCGTCAGGGCCAGCAGAAATTTGTGTTTATGCAACCAACGAATGTGGTGACGGACCTCCTTTCTGTTTTATGGTAGATATTCAAGCAACACCGGATGCAAGTTTTACGCACGAACTTGATTTATGCGCAGATTCAACGACGATCGTAACCTTTACTGGATCTGCCAGTGCGAATGCTGAGGTGCTATGGGATTTTGATAATCCTACAACTTTAGTGGGTAATGGCATTGGTCCTTATACAGTGAGTTGGGCTGTTCCAGGAGATAAATTAATCAATCTTACAGTTATAGAACCAGGTTGTGACACGGCATACAACTCAGGAATAATTTCTGTTATTTCATTTCAGGCACCAGTGGTCAATTGCTCATCTACCATCTCATCCGTCTCTTTTGACTGGAATGATGTAGTAGGTGCAAGCGGATATCTGGTTTCTATTGACAATGGACCTGCAGTACCTACTGCCCAGAGTGAATGGATGGTATCGCCTCTCACACCGGGAACGGTGGTTACACTGACGTTGACCACGATCAGTGCAGGGGCGTGTGATGACATAGTAGTAATGGCGATGTGTACGGCTGAAGATTGTCCTCCACCTATTATTAATATAACAGGTCAGGATAGTGCCTGTCTCAATAATCCTGTGATCATCGATTTAGAAGCGTTGGTCAATGGTAATGCAGAGCCAGGAGTATGGGCAGGTAATGGAATTGTAGATCCTGTATTAGGATTATTTGATCCCAGGGTTGCTACCTCCGGCGTGCACCCAATCACTTTTACTGTTGATGTAAATGGTTGTCCTTTTATTGCACCATATTCCATTACAGTATTTGATTCACTCACAGCAAATTTTGTCTTAGATCCGATCATATGTATTTCAGATGTTGCGGGATTGACGTACACCGGTAATGCTTCAGCAGGTGCTGTGTATGATTATAATTTTGGGTCTGCGACAGTAGTGGCCGGCACAGGTTCTGGGCCATATCAGTTAAGATGGGCATCACCTGGCAATAAAACCGTAAGATTACAGGTCAGCGAAAATGGTTGTATTTCTGATATTGTTTCGCATACGAGTGATGTTATAGCCACCCTGAATGCACCGATCATCAATTGCAGTCCAAATACAAGTGGTATACTTTTCTCATGGAGTGTTGATCCCGCATCAGCCGGTTATGTTGTGAATACACTGATCGGACCTCCAGGGGTTCCAGTCGGACCAGATAGCCTCGAGTTCCCGGGGCTCATGCCGGGAGATATCGTTGAATTAGAAATCGTTACCTTATCCGGAGGCCCTTGCCCCGATAGACGAGATACGCTGCAATGTATTGCCAGGGCATGTCCTATGCCAGTGATTGTAGTTACACCCGTGGATGATATATGCCTATATCCAGGAACATCTCCAGTTGATCTGGAAGTGTCAGTGACAAATGGCGCCGGCAGTGGAAGCTGGGCAGGCACAGGTTTGACCAATACGGTAACAGGTATATTTGATCCTGTGATGGCAGGTGCCGGGTCACACCAGATATCTTATAATTATACTGACGATGGATGCAATTTTACGAACAGCATCACTATCAATGTATACGATCAACCAGAGGCCTATATCAGTAATATTGATCTGATGATTACGTGTACCAGCGGTCCGATCATACTTGATGGATCAGCATCTTCAGGAGGGCCTTTGAATTTTCAATGGTCCACAGATGATGGAGTCCTTGGAGCAGGTGCTACCACTAATATGGTCGAGGCCACCACTCCGGGTATGTATCAATTGTTAGTGACGAATGCCATGTCAGGTTGTAAGGATTCAACATCTGTCATCGTGACACAGGATGCAAATATTCCAACCGCAAGTGCCGGTCCTGACAAAACGATAACTTGTGACAGTTTGGTATTTACGTTAGGTGGGGTATCTACTTCAGGAGTTAATATAACTTACACATGGTCCGCTGCATTAGGAGGAAACATCATAGGACCGACCAATGGTCAGAAAATAACCGCTGATAGGGTAGGAGAGTACAATCTTATAGTAAGGGATACCGTCACTGGCTGTCAAAGTAGTGACAGAGCGCTGATAGGTATTGATACAGCAGTGGCTACGATCACGTTGATGGCAGGCGATACGATTGATTGTAATACATCCATTTCAACAGCCCAATCAACTTTAAGTGGTCCGGTAACTGATTACAATTTGAACTGGACCACAATGGATGGTACGATTGTCGGTAATGCCACCGGTTCGGATATAAATGTATCTCAAGGTGGGACTTATACCCTGACAATCGTGCATAAGGTCAATGGTTGTGAAGATTCAGAAAGTGTGTTCATTCCAGAGAGTGATGAAATTATTAATGCAGTTGACGTCAGCCTGATGAATATTGTATGCAACGGTGAAGATAATGGCGCATTGACGATTAATAGTGTGACAGGTGGTACAGCACCATACACGTATCAATGGTCTGGCATTCCGCAAGGGGGTACGATGTTGTCTTCACTTTCCCCGGGCGTTTATACGCTGACGATTTCAGATCAAAATGGATGTTCGTTTACCCAATCATATCAAATTACGGAGCCTGATCTTGTCACCGTTAATGTCGGTCCTGATATGATAGTCGCAGCCGGTGATTCTGTTGCCTTGACGATCTCTACTAATCTGACAACTGGAGCGATCAGTATCATTGATTGGGGTGGATATGATGGTTTGTTCTGTCCGGGATGCCCGACGTTTGAATTTATAGCGAGTTCCAGTGCAACCATCTCAGCTATGATCAGTGACACGGCAGGATGTACGGCATCTGATTCTATGCGATTGACAGTGATCGTGCCAAGGATTATTTATATTCCAAATGTATTCTCTCCTAATGGCGACAATGTCAATGATTACTTCAATATTTCAGGTAGAAAAAATCTAACCAATATCAACTTCCTGCGCATTTATGATCGCTGGGGTAATCTAGTATTCGAAAAAGCTGACCTTACTCCGGGCATAGATCAAGAGGGATGGGATGGAACTTTCAAAGGCGAAATGATGCAACCAGGCGTATATGTCTATTTAGCAGAGCTAGCTTATGAAGATGGTTTTGAAGAAGTGGTCACTGGAGATGTGACGATTATCAAATAAATTAGTGTGGAGTTAGCACTGAACAGTTAGCAATTGGCTTCATTTAATAATTGAAAAAAGATGGAGACAGGGAGAATTGATTCTGCCTGTCTCCTTTTTTTTTTACTTAAGTTTTGAGAATAGCGGCGACACCAGGGAGTACTTTTCCTTCTAAGAGTTCCAGCATAGCTCCACCACCGGTACTGATAAAACTGACTTCATCAGCGAGGCCGGATTGTTCGATGGCAGCAGCGGAATCTCCACCGCCGATCAGCGAAAAAGCACCTTCTTTTGTCGCATCAGCAACCGCCTGAGCAATGGCTCTTGTTCCATGTGCAAAGGCTTCCATTTCGAACACACCCATTGGACCATTCCAAAGGATCGTTCCTGCCCCCTGCAGGTGCTCAGCATATTCAACGCGGGCTATCAATCCAATATCAAGGCCTAACCAACCTTCAGGAATTTGATTTGAGGGCACATTGGTATAGTGCGCATCAGCAGCAAATTTTTCAGCAGCAATGCTATCCAATGGAAGGACAATTTTTTTGCCAAGATTTTTAGCTTTGGACAATAATTCCAAGGCAAGTTCAAGTTTGTCTTCTTCTACCAGCGAGTTGCCAATGTGACCACCCTGCGCTTTAACGAAGGTATAGGCCATACCTCCTCCGATGATTATTTTATCAGCTTTATCCAGTAATGCTTCGATGAGTAAAATTTTATCAGAAACTTTTGCACCGCCCAGAATCGCTACAAAAGGATGTTTTGGATCTATCTGAATTTGTTTGGCATGGTCTAATTCCTTTTGCATGAGGAAACCAAATGCTTTGTGCGTTTCATCAAAGTGATCCGCGATGATGGCAGTAGATGCATGCGCCCTGTGCGCGGCTCCAAAAGCGTCATTGACATATATTTCACCGAGACTCGCCAATTGTGCGGCCATGGCAGGTTCACCTTTTTCCTCTCCGGGATAGAAGCGGGTATTCTCAAGAAGCAACACATCCCCAGGCTGAAGCGTATCGGTTTTTTGCAGAACCGCATCACCGAGGACATCCTCGAAAAAATCAACTTTTTTATTAAGTAATTCACTCAACGGAGAAACGACATGACGTAAAGAATACTTATTCCTGTCTATATCGCCATTTGGCAATAGTTTAGCAAGCGGTCTGCCAAAATGGGAAAGGAGGATAATCTTTGCACCCTGGTCAACCAGGTATTGAATGGTAGGCAATGCACCTCTTATGCGCGTATCATCAGTGACCTGAAATTCTTTTGACAGCGGAACATTAAAGTCAACCCTCAATAACACTTTTTTATTGCGGACATCCAGTGCCCTCAGATCTCCTTTCATACAGAGGTTATTTATTATTAAGCTACACAGTCACTTTATAAGCAAGTTCTGCAAGACGGGCAGAATAACCGGCTTCATTATCATACCATCCGACAACGCGAATCATATCACCACTGATTTCAGTCAGAAGTGAATCGTAGATACAAGAGTATGGGCTCCGGACAACATCAGAAGAGACGATCGGATCAGTATTATAATGCAGGATACCTTTCATGCGATTTTCAGAGGCGCTCAAAAAGGCAGCGTTTATTTCATTGACAGTGGCAGATTTTTCGAGGATCACACTCAGGTCAACAACAGAACCTGTTATGACGGGGACCCTATAAGAGGTTGCACCCAGTTTATTTCCGATCGAGGGGATGACTAATTTGAGTGCAGCAGCAGCGCCCGTGCTGGTAGGGATGATATTGATGGCTGCAGATCGTGCGCGCCTGAGATCTCTGTGAGGAGCATCCTGGAGATTTTGATCCGACGTATACGCATGTATTGTAATCATCGTACCTGATTTGATTCCAAAACTATCCGTCAACACTTTTACAAGTGGTGCAAGGCAATTGGTGGTGCATGATGCATTGGAGAACACAGTCTCTGCAGGGTCAATCTCATCGTCATTAATCCCTAACACAATAGTAGGGACATCACTGCCTTTAGCAGGTGCACTGATGATCACTCGCTTAGCGCCATCCGGCCGGATATGTGCAGATGCTTTGACACGGTCGGTAAAAAGGCCGGTGCATTCAAGTACAGTATCTACTTCTAATCCTTTCCAGAGTTCAGCAGGTGATTTTATGGCAGATATCTGTATACGTTCATCATCGACTACCAGCATATTGCCTTCTACACCGACATGGTCTCTAAACATACCCTGGGCTGAATCATATTTAAGCAGGTGTGCAAGAGTGGCAGGGTCAGTCAGGTCGTTAATACCCACGATTTCGACACCTGGCATATTGTAAAGCTTGCGAAACGTCAATCTTCCAATGCGTCCAAAGCCATTTATTGCAATTCTTTTTGCCATGTTGGTGAAATTAGAATAGATAAGTTAAAAAAAATGAGGTGCAAAAATAAGCGCTTATCAGTAGAATATAGAACAAGTCCTTTCTTATTTTGAACCTGAGGCGATCCTGGCGTATATTTATCTAAGACCTATAATGCTGATAAACAAAGGTATAGAGCATATGTTTTCATATTAATACGTTTGGGGTTAAAAATTTTTACGCTTGATTTTCAAAAAATTCTAATTTTGCCATTCTTTAAAAGAAGGCATCCGATCAGACGGCCCCTTCGTCTATCGGTTAGGACGGCAGATTTTCATTCTGTAAAGAGGGGTTCGACTCCCCTAGGGGCTACAGACATTATTATGAAGCCGCTGACTATCAATAAGTTAGCGGCTTTTTTTATTTTTTCATGATTGGAAGGCACAGAAAGTCACACCTTGGCTTCATCCCGGGATCATGCCGGAGAGCGTACCCCTAGGCTATTTTCAATTGGGCTTGGGTAAATTGGGCGTTATAACAATCCAAACTTTGCAAGTTCATAATGATGGATGAATTTCTTTTTCATCCGATGTCGCCATAGAAAGCAACTTGTTTAATCCAGTTTATTTCCAAATAAAGAAAATTAGGAGTTAGGTATGATATTAAAGACTGGGTAGGTGGCGTCATAAAGTAAAGAAATCCGATGACTCCCTTAATGATATGCCCTAGAAGCCACATGTTAAAAGATAGACAGTTTCAAATCTTTATCATCGGAAATTTGAAATCACGATTGCTTTAGAAAGAAAGCTGGCTGAATAACGATTTGTGAATAGCTGTGTAAAACGGCCAAATACCTTTCCATTTCATACATTTGCATTGTCATTCAATCCGTTATGGATACTAGATTACTTTTACCTGATATGCCTTGCCCATGAAATCACAAGGATTGAATCGTAACTCCCTAATCCAAAGCGCCGGAAAAGTTTTGGTGATGATGTTGGTGATGTTTTTCGCTATGCGAATGGACGGGCAGAACTATCTGTTCCAGATCAACGATTTTAAAGCGTCTGATGAGAGTATTAATTTGAAAGGAGCTTGTTCCATCGTAGAGGGGAAGCTTCGCCTGGCCCCTGACAAAGCCAATCAGGTAGGGGCATGTTGGTACAAAGCCAGGAAAATTGATTTTTCAGAGGGGTTTGAAACTGAATTTACCTTTCTGATTACAAAAGATGATCGTTCCGTATTACCGGGCGATGGATTTGCTTTTGTGATACAAGCACAGTCACCTGAGCTCACGGGGGGCATCGGGGATGATATAGGGTATAAGAAAATACCCTATGTGGTAGCGCTTGAGTTTGATATCAAAGATGATAATGAAGGCAGCCGCAACCACATCAATCTTTCTTTTTATAATCCGGAGACAAAAACATACCGGCAGTATGCTACTGTGCATGAGATACCGGAGATAACTGACGGGAAGCCTCACTTTACCAGGATCATATATCGTGATGGAAGATTGCAGATTTACCTTGATTCCTATCTTTTCCCGGTCCTTTCAGTCAAGCTTGATGTAGCTTCCAAAATCAATAGCCCAGATCATTCTGCATGGTTGGGATTTACTTCATCGACGTCAGATAGTCATGCTAATCATGATCTCATATCATGGTCCATTAAGGAGTTTGCACCTCCACCTCCTGATATAGCCATAGATTCCGTCATCGTATTAGAGAAAGGTTCCTTGCAGGTCAAAAACCGAAAGCTGACTATCAGTGTATGGGATCATAACACCGTCGACGGAGATATCGTGTCGCTCAAACTTGGCGAAGAGTGGATACTCACGGAATATGAGCTCACCGCTAAAAAGAATACGTTTGAATCTACGATTATTGGTTTCAGTCAGGATCTCATCCTTTATGCTCACAACGTAGGGATGGTGCCTCCCAATACAGTCACGATAAGTGTTTTTGATGGAATGACAACCCAACGAGTAAGTCTTGAATCAAATATGGAAACAAGTGAGGCCATCAAAATTGTATTTACCGGAGAGGAGGTGAACAAGTAAGTGTCCGATCAGGGCAAACATCATCCTGCTTTTTTCGACTGGCAGGGCATTCACATTTATCAGGACGAGGCTGTACATAAAGTAGGTACAGACGCAATATTGCTGGGCGCATGGGTATCCAACATCATTTCTGATCCCAAATTAATCCTCGATGCGGGTACTGGTTCCGGTATGCTGGCCATGATGATGGCGAAGTGCTTTCCAAAATCAAAGATACATGCCATCGATATGGATGAGAATGCCATCAGGCTAGCCAGCAAGAACGTAAATGCTTCCAAGTTCGAAAAAAGGATAAGCGTATCCCGCGAAAATATCTTAGAAACGCGTATTCAAACGGATCATTTCTTTGATCTGATTTTGAGTAATCCTCCGTTTTACACAGAACATATTCTACCCACGCTAGAATCCAAAAAACGCGCAAAACACATCCGTGTGTCAGAGGCGGAATGGATCAAAAGTCTTGTTGAACGATTGACACCCAGTGGCCATCTCTGTCTTGTTGTACCTTTTGACGCGGCTACAAAATGGATACATGCAGCTAATGAAAAAGGATACTACAACCAGCAACGGCTGAATATATTTTCATTTGCAGAAGATCCATTTCCAAAGAGATCTTTATTGCATTTCGCCTCCGAACTGAAGAGACCATTGATCGACGAACTGATCATATATAAAACGGAAAACGTCTTTACCCAGACGTATTTGAGCCTTACAGGTATTCGCGCCAGACCATAGACTACACCAAGCTGCAGGAGGCAGCATAAAAAACACAACTCAAGCAGAAATAAAAAAGGTGACACTTGATTTAGTAGTCACCTTTTTTAATTCTGGACCATAGCGTCATGTGTTGACTCTTCGATAATCTTTAATGCTAAGTTGAGGATAGTTTCATCTTCAAGATGCACGATGCCCCCTTCAGGACCTGGTTCAATATGTTGTGAAACGATCTGCCCGTTTTCATATTTTTTTGCTCCAAAATAATTCCTGATGGTCTGCTCCTCGAGCTGGAGTTCGTCAGCAATTCGCTTCACACCGCCTGTGGGTAAGGAGTGTTTGATTTTTCTCAATTCTTCGAAAGTGATATTCATACTTTAGAAAGTTGTGATTAAAGAATGATGAACTATTACAATTTGAAAGTTAGGGCTAAATCATCAACTATAAAAATTTTTTTACAAAAAAATTACAGATTTCACATACCTCATAAGAACTGAATGTTCCCTTTTGGATTGATTTAGCAAAGAAGTCTTCAATAATAGATAGTAGTAGCTACCTATGACATTGGCTCATAAGGCTTAAACTATTGCATGACAACATATTGCGTTGTTTTACTTATAATAGAGTGCCAGACAGTCAATTAAAAACAAGAACGATTTGGGTAAATTAAAGCAGCGTATCTATTTCTACGAGTGGCAATCCGAAAGCGTCTGCTACGCCTCTGTAAACAACTTTTCCGTTGACTACATTTAAACCTTTTTTCAAAGCGGCATCCTGGCGGGTAGCATCCTTCCAGCCTTTATCAGCGAGCTTGATGGCATAGGGCAGGGTCGCATTCGTGAGCGCAATGGTTGACGTATAAGGCACGGCACCGGGCATATTGGCTACGCAATAATGAACCACTCCATCGATCACAAAAATAGGATCTTCGTGTGTTGTAGGTCGGCAAGTTTCGATACAACCGCCCTGGTCAACGGCCACATCCACTAAAACTGTCCCGGGGCGCATTTCTTTGAGCATATCTCTGGTGATAAGCCTTGGGGCCTTGGCTCCTGGTATCAGTACTGCACCGATGATCAGGTCGTGGGTTCCGATCAGGTCACGAATGTTTACTTCATTAGAAAACATCGTCGTTACGTTCGGAGGCATCACGTCAGAGAGATATCTGAGTCTATTGAGATTAACATCCATAATCGTGACTCGTGCACCGAACCCTGCAGCCATTTTTGCGGCTTGTGTACCTACGATACCACCTCCCAGTACAAGCACATTGGCTGGCGCAACACCCGGCACGCCGCCAAGTAACACACCTCTTCCACCTTCTGGTTTTTCAAGAAATTTGGCTCCTTCCTGAACAGCCATGCGGCCGGCGACTTCTGACATAGGTACCAACAGGGGAAGTGAACGGTCCGGCAGTTCTACTGTCTCATAGGCCAGGCACACTGCTTCGCTGCTTATCATCGCCTTTGTCAGCGGTTCATATGAAGCAAAGTGAAAATAGGTGAACAATAGTTGGTCTTTGCGGATCAGCGGATATTCCAGGGCGATCGGTTCTTTGACCTTGATGATCATTTCTGCTATTCCATATACTTCCTCGATGGTCGGAAGAATGGTGGCTCCTCGCTGCTCATAGTCAGCATCAGTGTATCCGCTGTTAAGCCCTGCGTCATGCTGGACATAAACCTTGTGTCCTCTTTTGGATAACTCCAGCGCACCGGCAGGGGTTAGGGCAACACGATTTTCGCTTGTTTTGATTTCTTTTGGAACACCGATGATCATAGATTAGGGCTATTTTTTTAGTGTGCCAAAGGTAGGTAAATCACTTTGAAAAAAGGTTATGAGCTATGAAGGTTAGATGCTTATGAGGTTATCAATTTATGGGGTTGTGAGAAAGTTTCTTTTTACTTCCTTGTTGGCTATTGCTTGTTCCTTGTTCCACAATCCTTCTGCCTTCCTTTTTAGTAATTGCATTTTCCCTTTTTCTTATATTCAAATTTGCTATTGGTCCGCTGGTGAAAAAGTATAAAAAAAGCCCCCTCCTTCGAGCGGGCTTAAGGTTAACTAAAACTAAGATCACACTTCTTGTCCTGAAGGCAGCTATAGGTGGCTGCCCGGGAGATTCTTTTATAGGGGCTCGCGACATTTTACGAGCCCCTACGATATTCTATTTAAAACCAAAACTTATGCGGCAAATATAAAACATATTACGAATAGTTGTTATATGTAAATCACTTTTTATCAGCAAAAAAGATAGATATAAAATTTGTAATATGTTGTTGGCTGATTATCGGGGCAATAGATGCGGATCTTCGTGGGCTTACGGGGTCATTTTTTTTAACATTTCGATTGCCTTTTTTCCTCTTTCGCCTAAATCGAGTGAAAAGTCATTTACATAGAGGTCAATATGGCTTTTCATGACGTCCTCATCCATTTC
>JBBRDL010000061.1:0-21758 GCA_038203965.1 Chitinophagales bacterium
AAGGGTTCGACTGGTATTGCTGGTGGTTACAGTGTTTAGAAGGTTTAGTTTTTGACCCGTACGGGCCATACGCTAAATAGATGGCGCGTAGGGCTCATCGCTAAACACTGTTTCTCGTTTTTCAGAAAATGGAAGAAAACAGGAATTTCAATTAGAAATTCAAGATCTTTTTAGATCACCTTTCATTATCCTCAGTGCTTGGATACAATGGATTGTAATGGGCAGGCAATCATGCATGCGTAACAGACTATTCTAGTCAAATCTCAAATGCCGCAGATTTCACCTTCGCCTCCTCCATCAGTTTTTGAAACCGTTCCTCACCTTGGATATTGGTCAGCAGTGGGTTTGTAGAGAGAAAAACATAAGGATAAAAAATCTGCATTGAATATTCTAAAAGATCCAGTGCTTTCTGATTTTCACCGATCACAGCATAACATTCTGCCAGGTGAAAAGCGAAGTGATGATCGTTTTTGGCTTCAGTCTCAAGGTCATCCGTAGCGTAGTTCAATGCTTTTACTTTGTCACCCTGCAGGCCATATTTGAGAAATAGTACTTGCTTCGTAAATGCCCAATCCGGCGCATTCCTTTCCAACTGATCAATCAAAGGATAAGCATCAGTATATCTTGCAGCCCAACAATAGGCAGAGGACAGCATCCATTGTGTGAGCGGGCTCTCTGGATCCATAAAATAAGCCTTCTCAAAAAAAGGCATCCCATCTGCAAGTTGTGTATCCAGATAGAAGGATGCTTTCATGATTTGATTCATTGGCGTCAGCGGATCGATCTCAACTAGTTTGTCTGCCACATACATGGTCTCCTTGCTCTTTCCAGCATAGAGATAGGTTTCGGTGATCCCAAACAGGGCATCGAGGTTATTCGGTTCGGCTAGCAATGCTTTCTTCATGGCATTACAAGATTCTTGCAGATGGCCCTCTGACCAAAGCACCCATCCATTGACGACATGGCCGAGTGCGGAATCCGGGTTCAATTCGAACGCCATATAAGCGTACTTTTTCGCCTGCAACAAATGCGACCTATTGCTCTTGTCGAAATAACGGAAATAAAAATGATGAATATATCCAAACATGGCATACAGTAAATCATTTGGTCCTACGATATCGAGGCCGTCCTGGATCAGCTTCATCGCATACGCCATCGACTCCCTGCTACCACGGAATACTTCCTGCCTCGCTTTCAGGTAACACTCGAATGCATCTACATTCGTGATAGGTCGCTCTGCCAGTTGTTGATCTTCTTCCGGACTTAATTTCAACTTGAGGGCTTCGACAATAGACCTCGACACTTTCTCCTGGATATCGAAGACATCATCCAGTGTCCCGGTGTATTTATCTGACCATAGCTGTATATCGTTGATGGCATCAATGAGTTGAACTGAAATCTTAATCGTGTGGCCGGCTTTGCGTACACTGCCTTCCAGTACATAGCGAACATTAACTTCAGCGGCGATTTCCTTCATCTTTTTCTGCGTGCCTTTCAATGTCATCACAGAGCTCCTGGAGATCACAAGCAGTGTCTTAACTCCGGACAAGTCTGAAATAATTTCTTCCGTCAATCCGTCGCTGAAATATTCTTGTTCCGGGTCGCTACTCATATTGGCAAAAGGTAACACGGCAATACTATTAGGTCGAACTTGTACGGCTTTATGTTCAGCCATCGGAACGTGATTGTTTGTCATGAGGACCTCATAAATCTTCAGGGGTTCCTTTACATTCTTCAGTGTTTCTTCGCTCACGAACCTGGTCTGGATACCTTGCTTGTTGGAACAATTGTGATGCACTGCCTCTGAAATATAGATACTTCCGGGTTGCGCCATAGATTGAATCCGTGAAGCAATATTGACTCCATCGCCGAATACATCTTCATTCTCGAACACCACTTCCCCGAGATGAATACCGATACGCAGTTGAAAGTCATTGGCTGCACTACATGCTTCCTGAATTTGAATAGCAGCTTGCACTGCTTCTGATACGGTATTAAAACTGGCCATCACGCCGTCGCCCAGTTCCTTGATCCACCGACCATCGAATTGCGCGATGAGTGGTTTTTGTATTTCTCTGTTTTTCTTTAGGTGCTCGAATGCTTTATGTTCGTCATAACCCATCAGTGCGGTATACCCGACGATATCGGTAAACATGATGGCGGCGAGCTTGCGGGTTTGGGTCATTTGCTTAATTGGTGCGGCTTTAGTAGTGATTGCACCTTACACGGCTAAAGTAGGATTTATTTGGGGGATGGGGAGTGGGGCGACTTGATATGCTTTTGCGTTTCACTTGTTTGCGCAAATACAATATTCATGACACCTTTAAAAGCCACACGCTTAATCCTGCTGTTTTAGCGTCGAACGCCTTCGGGCTTTTGATGCCCGGATCACTGATCAAGGGGAATGTGACGTTGGTGGGATAAGGAATGAGGATCTGGGTGAAAAACAAAAGGCAGCGACACGATTAATCAGGGAAGCGTTATACATAATAAAGGCGCGATATCGCGCCTCTATATTTTATATCAATAATTTGACCCACGGTCAAAGGTCATATTTATTCACAACTCACCCTTTACGATTCATCATCTTCATCCAAATCATAGGTTTGATTATCCTCTTCCAGATCTTCATGGTTATCCCCTCCGATGCTGTAATAATTGTTTTCCTCATCTTCATTACCGATGTCTTCCTGATCATCATCGAGTTCAGCACCGGGAACATCAAGATCGCCTCCCAGAAGCTCTCCATCGATTTCTATTTCTTCATCCGGATCAATCTCCCATTTTTTCTCTGAAGATTTGATTTTGGAGAGATCGTCCGGATCTATGTCCTTTTCCTCTTTCGCACGACTAAAGATGTCGTCCTTTTTCGGGTATGTCGGATATCCTTCCACAGTATCTTTGGTTGGGTTCGGCTTGTGATCGTCCGTTGGCTTTGGCTTTTTCATAGTAAAGTAGGTTTTACTACTATAACCCCATCCCAGACAAATTGTTGTGCATGACCTTTTTTGGATGAATACAAAAAGTCGCAATGGAGGCAACATTGATCTGAAGGAGTGGATCATGATTTTCCTTCATTGATTATCACTTCTGCTCTACTAACTCTAATACCTCCAATATCACCTCCTCCGGACTCCACCCCTCTTCCTTATGTGTTACGCCCAGTCTGGCCACCATAATATCTAAAGACGGAATACCCACGATCCATTGCCCCTGGAATCCCTTGAAGTAATACGTATCCGCTGGCAACCCCGGCAACTTCCTGTCAGCAGGATCAGGAGCTGCATTGAGCCATATGTGCGCACCATAACATGCATCAGGTGCATGAGGTGTAGGCGTGAGTGAATATTTCACCCAACCTTTCGGCAGGATGCGCTCGCCATTCCACATGCCATCATCCATGTAGAGCTTGCAAACACGCAGCCAGTCACGAGCACTCATGCTGAGATAACTCGATCCGACAAACGCATCGGACTCATCATGCTCAAACACCGCCGTGGTGATACCGAGACGATTGAAAAATTCATCATAGGCAAGATGATGCATCTTCTCAGGTGTGCTGCCGATACGCGCATACAGGATGTCTGCAAGCAAGTTCGAAGAACCACTTGAATACACCCACCGCTGGTCCGGACGAGCAGCTGGCGTGAGCGATGCTGCATATTCACCCATATCTGCAGACGCATACAACATCTTTGTAGCATTTGCCAATGGTGTATAGTTTTCATCAAAGTCAAGACCCGTTTCCATCCGCAGGAGATGATCTATGGTGATTTCCTTCCGTACATCACTTGCCCATTCAGGTCTTCCAAGCGGCGCATGTATATCCAGCCCATGATTTTGCACCATCACGCCTGTCAGTGCGCTGGTGACACTCTTTGCCGCAGACCATCCCGGGAGAGAAGTATTTTCATCTACCCCTTCCGCATAGCGTTCACCGATGATGCGTCCTTTCCAGACCACTACGAATGCGAGGGTATTGTTTCGTTCAGTAGGGTCATCGGAGTTCTCCTTCATAGCCTTATCAAGGATGTTGTCGATCGCTGCCCAGTTGTGCATGCCTTTCATGCTATCGCGATTCGCCATGGTGCCTTCAGGCCACAATGTATTCAGAGAATCCGTTGAAATGTTTACATGACCAACATGTGGCACATCATGACGTGCGTGTAATTCTTCGGCTGTGTCATTGACCAGTAATGTGCATCCACATCCTTCACGCCACACCGCGATGCGTGGCCTCAGAAATCCAAAGTATCGCGTCGTCACTTCTCTTGCAGCAGTATCCATTTCCACTACCACACCCCTGAAGAGAAGATGCATGGGTTTGATGTAACGGACCTGTGCATCTAGCGGATCGAGTCCTGATGTATATGTGAGAGAACAGAGATACTTCGCGGTATAGCCATTGGCTATAGGCGCGATGCGCCAGATAAAAAATGTGACAGCAAGGACCAGGAGGATTGCGATGGTATAGATTACATTTTTTAGTTTCATAAAGGAAGGTGAAAGAAACCCACTTTTTTTTTGGAACGCAGATGACGCAGATGCATTTTAAAAACGATTAACTCAGATTTGATTGTACTGATGCACTGCTATTCACCACAATACTGAAAATCTAATTTGCGAAAATATATTTTTTTAATACTTCTGCGGAATCTACGTTCCCCTCATTGTGCTCTGCACTATGCGCTATGCTTTTCATTTCCCGGAAGCCCATATCACCCCCTGCCGGACATGCTCAAGAAACATAGTGTCGCGATAACTCTCCACCGTATGGCCCAGCGCTGTATAAAATGACCTTCCTCCATCATACGCATGATACCATGCCATCGGGTGATAATCACCATGAGCGCCTCCAGCGTACGTAGTTTCATCTGCTGTCAGCAGGACATTTACATTGGTGGGAAGGGATTTGAAATTATAACATTCATCCACTCGCTTCCAGCGGAAAGGAAGATGCTTGCAGGACAAATGGGCTGTATCCACTTTTTCAATGACATGCTCCTGTATGTCGGGATGATTTGCAAAATAAGCACCGACAAGCTGACCATACCATGGCCAGTCATATTCTGTATCGCTGGCAGCATGCACGCCGACAAATCCCTTTCCTGATTTAATAAAATTTTCGAAAGCCACTTGTTGTGCACTGTCGAGCACGTTGCCAGTCGTCTGGAAAAACATCACCACTTCAAAATCTTTTAACCTGTCCGGCGTAAAGACTGAAGAATCTTCGGTTATGGTCGTAGCCATGCCATACATATTGAAATACGTCTGCAAAGCCTTACCTCCTTGCTCAATACATTCGTGTATGTAACCTTTGGTTTTGCTGTAGATCAATACATTGATCGGAGAAACTTTCTCTGCTTCAACATTCTTCTTACAGGAAAATATTGGGAGCAGCAGGAGACCTACGACGATAAGGGAATGTTGAACAGTCCTTTTCATAATACATGATTGCGCATGCAAATTACACAGATGTAATTGCTTTTGATGCAGCAATTTTTTAAACCAGGTCAACATACGCATCGTCATCGGGGATAGAATGAGCATAATTGCAGTAGCCCAAAGAAGCCGACAGGAGAATCATAATCTTGTTGACCCATGACGACTATGCATTATATGAGCTATCTTCTCACCGGGCAGGCAGCACCGAATGATTTGCGTGTATCTCTGCTTCTGTATCTTTGTCATCAGAAACTCCATATATTCTTATGAAATTCAGTTCACTACTTCTTTTAGTCCTCTTTACATGGTTTTCCAGACCGGCCTTCGGTCAATTTTATGAGGTTTACGGGCCGCCGGAAGTAAATCTTTGTTCGGCGGAGCTGAATATATATACTATCGAAACAAGCGCTCAATTGGATCGGACCATCTGGACCCTGGTACCTGACCCAGGTGGTATTATTTTAGGCGATGTATATTCTGCTCAGATACAGTTTTTTACTCCGGGTACGTATATACTGGTGGCCAGCTCGACCACTGTTGACGGTTTAATTTTATCCGATAGTGTCTTCATTTATGTAAACGGAAGTCAGATCTCACCAGAAATTCTTGGTTGCTATGAACTTCCTGATTCGTCCTCCAGTTGCTATAAAGTATGTGCCTTTTCAGAGACATCTTTATTTTACCCGGGAGGTATATTACAGTATATCGTCACTGGTGCTGAGAGTTATATGCTGGATGCTAACTGGTCCACATTGGAAATTGAATGGGGCGCCGGCGGATCTGGTTCAGTCATCTTATTCAATCAGGGATGTACAGTTTCATTATGTTTTGATATCCTCCCTGAACCCGTAGCTGATTTTAGTACTTCACCAGCTGCTGCTAATGATACACTTACCGTGTGTAAAAATCAGGAGGTCTATTTCGAAAACCTGTCCTTCAATGGTATTTCATACAACTGGCAGTTTGGTGACGGCACACAGGATAATGGATATGACGCCGCACACACCTATACGGACGAAGGATTTTTTACAGTCACGCTTTCAGCTAATAGTATTTGTGATTGCAGTGATGAAAAACAAATTGTGCTGGAGGTGTTGCCTGCTCCTGCTCCTACCTTAGATTGTGTCAACAGCGTATGTCCGGAAACACGCCAACGTTACACAGTGACCCCTTCAGGATGTGGTCAATATATTTGGTCTATATCTTCCAATGGTACTGTTGTCAATGGTGGACAGCCGACGGATGATTTTATCGAAATCATCTGGCATGAAGGCCCTGATGGGTTCATTGAACTGTCGGTCAGTGGTTGTGCTATGACCTATTGCTCCTATACCAATATTTTCCGTGTCCCTATCATCACACCGGATGGACCTGTCGAAGGAGATGCAAGTGTATGCACAGGTGAAATCACCACTTACACTGCCCCCTATTTTCCAGGCACACAATATCACTGGCAGGTAGGTCCTTCAGGAACTATTCTTGGTGGCCAAAATACCAACGGCGTCACTGTACAGTGGGATCATGTCAATACCCCCGTATCTACGACTGTTGAAGTGTATTATAATAATTGTTTCCTCGATTGTTTTGGACATGACATTCTCAATATAGCTATTACGCCACTTATCCGACTGACAGGTGATATACAAGTATGTCAGCATGAGACAGCGACGGTGATGGCCGAAGCCGGCTTTACTGTTTTTTCACCTGCCAATGTTTCGTGGCATGTTGAAAACGAAGCAGGTATTATTGTGTATACTGCTCCCGGGTTGACCTCCTTGTTTACGTATACATTTAACACGATTCCCGGCGAGTATGCCATTGTTGCCACGAATAATGCAGCAGGTTATTGCACGGAAACAATCCGGCAAACAATAATTGTCACCGCTATCCCGGATGTCCCTTTAGGAATTCGCGGTGAACAAAAAATATGTCCGGGACAACCATACGGCTACACGATTGAAAGCGCCGGTAATTTTTCCACACAATGGGTCATCACCGATGGTGCTTCTACCTTTAACTACCTCGGTCAGACTTGTCAACATACTTTCGGAAATATGCCTCCCTATATTATTGAGGCAGCCCACTCCGACATTCAATTCCAAGGCTGTATATCTGATCCTGTAACCCTCATTCTCGGCACAGCTGCAGATCTTACGATCATGGGGCCTGATGAGGCGTGTCTCAATAGCATTGAGTTGTTTGCCACCGAATATATCAGTGGCGGTGATTATACGTGGGAAGTGATTCCTGCTGATCACGGTGAAATCAGACGAAGTGACCTCAACAATGTAGAAGTGTTCTGGACACAGCCTGGTAATGCAACACTGAGACTAACCGCTTGTGGTACAATCATAGATAAATCTGTTTTGGTGCATGCACTTCCAACTTTCAATGTGCTCGGCCCTACTGTAGCATGTGCAAACGAACTTATCGCAATCACCACTGACCTACCACTCCTGGCTCATACCTGGGTGGATGAAAGTGATAATATTATAAGCGTCATGAATAATGTTCAGCTACCTCCTGGTTCATTTGGAATAGAAATCACAGATGGTTTTGGATGTACAAATGAAAAATCTGTGCAGATCGATGCCTATCCTGCACCCATTGTGCATCTGTCAAGTGCCTATGAAGAAACGTATTGTGCTACTATTCCCGGTGGTGTTGAAATTGTGGCCAATACCGATGGCTCAGATTATACGTATGTATGGTTCCTGGATGATGTGGCGATCGGGCCAGGAGGACCCGTGTTTGCAGTTACCACATTCGGAGCTTATCATGTCGAAGTGACCAATCAATATGGATGTAAGACGGTATCGCAGAAAATTTTATTTTTAAATTGTTGTGCTCCGTCTATGTGCGGCTTTGGTTTTGGGGGGCTCCCGGGGGGATGTGCAGTCCTACCAAATGATTTCGCTATAGCAGGTGTAGAGACGGCTTGCGATATCCATCAATACACTCCGCTTGTGGCGGGCATCACTCCGGGATCGGTCAGATGGTTTATCAGGAGCAACAGTGAAGGTATCATCGCGGATATCAATGCCGACGTACTTGATTATACGTATCAGAAACCCGGATACTATCATATTGTCATGTTTGGTTTGCTTAACGGCTTTCCATACGATGCATCCACATGCGGTCATTTTGAGCAGCTCACCGATACGGTTCGCGCTGTTGCTGATTTTAAATTCAATGGCATTTGTGTAGCAGCTCCAGTTATTTTCGAAGATCTCACCACTTTTATCCCTGGTGAATCTATCAGTGCATGGACCTGGGATTTTGATGACCCGCTGAGTGGTGCTGACAATACTTCAGCTGCTCAAAATCCATCACACACTTTTGCAGATGCAGGCATGTATGAAGTAACCCTGACCGTCACCATGACAAGCGGTTGTACGGCCACCAGAAAACATCAGGTAGATATTTCCGCAGGGCCAGTCCTTACCCCTGTTTATGATCTTTTTCATTGTGAAGATGAAGCCATGGCTTTTCAACTTCCCGGACAAGGATATGATATTCAATGGGTTTTTGGTGATCCGACCAGCGGGCCTGAAAACATGGCTGTCTCAGATTCAGTGCTTCACACCTTCGAACTTCCCGGAGCATATTTGTTGACAGTGGCAGCTTCGGATATACACACCTGCAGAAGCAGCGTCAACTTTATGGTTGACATCACAGCGAATACCCTCAGCGGTCTTATTGCTATCGATCCTGTCACGCCATTATGTGCAGGTGATACTGCAACACTTACCTCTCCCTTGGGTGGAATAGCATGGTCATGGAATACGCTTGAAACAACATCCCAAATTCAGGTGACGGAAAGCAATCAGTACAATGTCCTTGTTCGCGATCAATTTAATTGTACATATGCACCACCATCAGTTTTTGTAGCAGTATTCCCAAAGCCCGAAGTGATCATCAAAGCCAGAGAAATCTATGGCTCTGAAGCTTATGGTCCTTGGTCGTCTTCACTTCATATTTGTTATGGTACCGAGTTTGAGATATCAGCGTTCTCTACCGGCAATGTCTCTTATCACTGGACTACTGGAGAATTTACACAAGTAATACAGTTTACCAACGAAGGAGCCAATCTACCAAACCCGGGTTTGAATGAGTATACAGTGATCACTACTGACCTCATGAGTGGTTGTATCTCGGATAGCTCCATGATTGTGATTGAAATTTTTGATTTGCCAAATGTTCCCGTGATCAGTTTGACGAGTGGTTCGGGTTGCAGTTTCAATCCGAATGTACTTCAGGTGCTCAATCCCGAAGCTGGTGTTACATACGAATGGTCTGACGGGCAGGATGGGTTATCAATCATTGCCGGGCAGGCAGGTGGATATCATGTCGCGGCCGTCAATCCAAACGGATGCAGGTCAACAAGCAATACCATCTTCATCAATTCATCAGCTCCTGTTGATCAGATACCTGGAGGCTGCTTTATAAAGTGTGATCCTTTGACGGTTTGTTTACCTCCATTGAATGATGTATCGTCCTATACGATATACCATAATGGCAATGTGCTTCTTAGCGGTACTACCTGGCCATCCAATTACCTCATCACAGCGGATGGTAGCTATACCATTGAAGTCACTTCCTCCAACGGATGTATCTCGACTTCGGACCCATTGGATGTAATGCTTTATACAGGTATAGGAAGTATTACGGTAGAAACATGGCTTGATCAGGATGGCGATGGATTAATCAGCGGAGCGGATGTTTTACTTCCCGGAATCCCTGTCCAGATTATTTCCGATGACGGACAGCATGAGGGTATGACCAATACCAATTCAGTAGGACATTTTGTTTTTGAAGATTATCCGGCTACAAACTATACGGCCTTGTTTGATCTCAATCTACTGTCTTCGCAGTGGACAGTGGTCATCGATAGTGTATCATCAGCGATTACAACATGCGGTGACTCAGTGATTGTCTCCTTGTTACTGACGGACAATTGTTTAGTCACCGGCCCTGATCAGTACATCGAAAGTTGTCCGGGTGATGAGGTGATGATTGGCGATAGCATCTGGACGGACCCAGGAAACTATACGATGCACATGAATAGCGCGTCAGGTTGTGATTCAGTGTTCCAGGTGGTGATCACTACGCATGACAGCATTGAAATCAATGTGGTGGTTTGGGTCGACGTGGATCATAATGGTATAGTCTCACCCGCAGATACAGTGATTGAAGGAATCACCATAGTGATGGATCGCCAGATCAGCATGTCCCCATTCACAGATATCACGGATGCCAATGGTGCTGTCAGTGGTATTTATCCGTCAGCCAATTACGTTGTGTCGATTGACAGTTTGATTTTACCTCCGGGGTTAGAGCTTGTATATGGTTTAGATTATTTTGCTGATACAATATGTGGATCCGTGTTTTTCAACTTCCTCCTCACCTCATCATGTGCCAGTGTATTTGTCATACAACAACAAGAATTATGTTTCGGTGACTCTTTGTTTGTAGAAGGGCAATGGATCAGTGATGCAGGGCAATATACATTCATTCACAGTGACCCGGTCACCTTGTGTGATACGATCATCGATCTCTATGTCACGGTGACTGAAGAGATCGTCGTTCTATCTGTCATCGACTGGAACTGCGAGACACTAGGTTCCATCACCCTTGATATAACCGGCGAAGGTCCGTTTTCAATACTATGGGGTCAGGGTATTACGGGAGATACAATGATCACCGGCCAGCAGGAAGGTGATTATCCTGTTACAATTACAGATGCTAATGGATGTAGCTGGTCAGATACTTTATCGGTCATAGCTTCACCAGGATTGTCATTTGATGTTCCTCCGTTTTATAGTATCCAACAAGGGGATAGTGTTTTGATTACCATTACTGGGGATGTTCTTGAGCCTGGACTTAGTTACTTATGGACACCTGTGGATATCTTATCTTGCCCTACATGTCCTACTTCTCTGGCTTATCCTATACAGACTACAAATATTTTGATCCGCATCACAGACGCGGATAGTTGTGTATACACGCTCGAAACGATTATGGAAGTAACTACTGATAGTAACACCTTGGATCAGGTATACGCGCCAAACGTCTTCACGCCTGATGGTGATGGGATCAATGATCACTGGACTATTTCAAGCAAACTGGAAAACGCTTTCGTTCAGCAACTCGCTATTTTTGACCGATGGGGTAACATGGTTTATTCCAAGACAAATGTTCCATTAAATTCCTTTATAGGCTGGGATGGTACCAGAGATGCCAAGCGACTTAATCCGGGTGTATTTGTTTTTGTCGCTAGTCTTACCCTTGGAGATGGAAGAGAAGTTTTGCTTCATGGCGATATAACCCTACTTAGGTGATATTTTTTTTCGCCAAGTACTACTCTCATCGGCTCGTACTATCATGCCTCCCCTCCCTTTTAATATAACTGCTTCTGGTGCAATGACTACAATAAGAGAGGGGGCGGGGGTGAGTTCTCCACAAAGCTGTTTCAACAATTTACTATCCGACCACAGTTTGAAAATCGCAAATTGAAAATTTGCTGACGCGAAAGCGTAGATACAATCTACGCTTAACAAGGTAGATGCAATCTACGCTTAATAAGGACGATTAGTTTTAAGCTAAATATAGCTCGCCATGTACATTCATGCGATAGAAGACGAATCATACTCCCCTCTCTTCCGGAAAAACTGTAAAAGTTAGTTTACATTAAACACTGTCGCTGACTTGCCTTTAACCTTTAAAGCGTTAAGACCGATAAAGCTTCCCGGTGTCAACACATTTTCAACCTTTGTTTTGTTTCTTAGGATTTCTGCAAATCGATTGGTGTCGATCATGACTTCGTTTTCATTTTTATTGATCACCACCATGATCGTTTTTTCTTCAGTATATCTGAAATACACATAGACACCATCGAATGGAGCGAAGTGAAGTGTTTTTCCTTCTGCTATGACCGTGTTTGTTTTTCTCCAATTCAGTAATTGTTTGAGGTATGTCTGCATGGATAGCTGGTCGGGCTTCAAGCCTCTACTGTAAAAAGCATTGGCCACATCCCCTTTCCATCCGCCTGGGAAATCAGCACGTATCACACCATGGTTGTTTAGGCTATCTGAATTTTCGAGCAACACTTCTGTGCCATAATATAACTGAGGTATACCCCGTACTGTCAGCAGGTATGTTAAAGCCATCTTTGTCAATTCCACATCTTCACCGAGTTGTGTATAGATCCTGTCCATATCATGATTGTCTCCAAAAACTAAAATGTTGTTTGGATCAGGATAAATAAAATCATTTGCCAATGATTCATACAACGTGTTAAGGCCATCGGTGTATTTCTTGGGATCTTTCTCCTTTATGGCGTTGACCAAAGCTGATTGCATTGAAAAATCCATAATAGTGCTCAGACAGCTAGTATAGCCATCATGATTGACCTTTCCCTTTTGCCAGTATGATGTCACGAGGGGATTGTAACTCCATTCTTCGCCTACCATGCTGAAGTCCGGATACTCTTCCATCACCCTGCAGCTCCAGTTTTTCAAAAATTCCTTATCTGAATATCCATAAGTGTCCTGTCTCAGGCCACCCAGATTCAAGGTCTCTATCCACCAAATCGTATTCTGGATTAAATAATTGGCCAGAAAAGGATTGCGGTTGTTCAAATCTGGCATCGAGGATACAAACCATCCATTGGTCCAGAGGTCTTTGTCATATGCGGATGCATAGATATCCTGGTTGACTGTCCGTCTGTGATTCGTTTGTTGAAAGGAATCTACCTTGTTTACCCAGTCATTAAAAGGAAGGTCCGTCATCCACCAATGTCCTGTACCGGTATGATTGAGCACAGCGTCTAAGACCAGCTTGATTCCTTTTTGTCTAGCTTTCGTAGCTAACTCCTTATAATCATCCAACGTACCGTATCGCGGATCCACTTTATAATGATTCGTGATGGCGTATCCATGGTAGGAATAGGCTGGCATATCATTTTCCAGCAGTGGAGTAGGCCAGATAGCTGTAAATCCCATTTTGGAAATATAATCCAGACTACTGATCATACCCCTGAGATCACCCCCATGTCTTGCGAATGGAGCCTTTCTGTCTATTTTTTGTTCTTTCAACCCTGGCACAATATCGTTCGTCACGTCGCCATTGACAAACCGATCCGGATTGACAAGATAGATGACATCCGCTGCTGTAAAACCTTTCACGGGAGCGTCCTTTTGATTTGCCAGGATCGTGTAGTTGTGGATATACATCGTATCACCATCCTTGACAAAATAAATAGCAAAGGCTTCCGGCTTGGCACTTCCCGAAAGATATAAATCCAGAAATAAATAATTTTTGCTATCGGCTGTATTTATCTTCTGTATCACGATACCGGGATACGATAATTGAGGAGTAGTCTCTCCCACGCCATTGCCATGCACCAGCAGTTGGAGATTTTGATTCTTCATGCCTGCCCACCAGTTTGGCGGTTCGACGTGGTAGATTTGGGCGGAGAGGGTTGCAGTGGTAAGCATTAAAGCAATACCAAAAAAGAAATGTTTGATAGAATTCATTATAAAGGTTGTTCTTGTTTGTTGGAGACAAAGATATTGTTAATCAACTAAAGATCGGGTAAGTCACACGCCCGTTCCCTCTTTCCGCTTCTTCGTCTCCCGCGAAAAGCTATATACATCTTCCACCGCCCGATACCGAACCATCACCTCGCCGGCAATGAGCAGGATCACTCCGCCTATAAATAATCCATTGCGCACCATTTCAACTATTGTCGTCCATGAAGGCCACAGACGGCGGACAAAGATGAGTTCAATTGCTATCACCAGCGCACTGATCAGTAGCAGCACCAAACTGATATTTCTATAAGGACGGACAGAAGGTTTTTTCTGACGGATGATACAATTGATTAAGAAAAGTTTTGTGCTTTCATGATCCGGATTGATCTTGACGAGTTCTTTGAGGATATGCACCGCCTGATCAATCTTGTCGAGGTTGTGTAATGATGCTGCTTTTTTAAAAAGTGTTTCAAAATATACATCCTGTTCTCGGTGGAGGATGATGTTTCGTTCGATGCTCATCTCCACGATATGATCGGCGAGCTTCGTTTGTCGCGCATATTCTCCAGATTCAAAAAGTGCTTCACCATAGAGCACCATCATATCAAAGTATTCCTCTCCATCCAGCTGGCGGAGCATGAAAAAATTTTCTTCAATAAACTGGATCTTTTCCTTGTACGCGCCCTCCTCGATAGCCAGAAAGGCTTCGTAGGTCTCAGATCGGCTGGCATACATCGGTTTCATATCAGCGGGTAGATAAACGGTCTGCTCGGGCTGGCATCGAGTTCCAGGGCAGGGATTTGAATCTGAAGTAAATATAGGCCATCCGGCACCACATTGTCAATATAGACCATCTCGGATATTGTGGCATCAAGCCTGGGCGAATGAGGATATTGCCAGAAAGCTTTATGCGCCGCCAGCTTTCCACCATCTTCTTCTCTGTCCACAGAAGGAGGATCAAGCAGGAGATGGAGAATTTTATCATCAGCCATCCGCCCAGCCACTGGAGCATCGAGATAGGTTGGATTGGTATTCCCATAATGCCGCACCCGTTTATCCGGATGGTTAGGCAATGTCCTGATGATAATCGCTTCTATATCTTCTTCCCATTCAAGCTGATCGATCACCCGGTCACCATCTTCACGCATGGTGGGATAAACAGAGATCAATTGAGCTATCCAAAAACCATCATTCAAGGTCTCATGAATAGAATATCGTTCTTTGGTAATATGGCCTACGCATTCAGTGTGTGTACCATTGCCATGAGGATTGATTCGGAGATTAAAAAAATTGACAGGCGACCCTTCTCGGGTATCGCCAACCCAGTCGTCAACTTTATGGGGAGCCGCTTCATACAACGGTGCGAAAAAAGCATTTGGTTGAGGATGTGTGTGGTCAAGCGGTATAGCAAGACAATACCCTTTTGAAAGATCAGCATGGAATATTTTCCCTTTCCATTCAACGGGTATGCGAACCTTTGCCATCAGTTGCGGGAGTCTTTGCCCCAGGTCAGCTTGTCATGTAGCGTCCTGAGAAAGGAATAATTATACAACTGGATAAACCTGGTCACTACTTCAGCTTTACGTACTGTGAGTTTATGATCTGCAGTCACTGCTTCAAACCTAGAGTCCAGCGTGCATAAAAAACTATCAGCTCGTCCTTCGATTTCAAAAGAAATCACACTGGTATCGGACACGACAATTGGACGCACAGATAGATTGTGCGGTGCAACAGGGGTGATCACCAGGTTGCCTGAGTTTGGAAAGACAATCGGGCCACCACAACTCAACGAGTATCCTGTCGATCCAGTGGGTGTTGAGATGATGAGTCCATCAGCCCAGAAGGAATTGAGCAGTTCACCATCGATATAGGTGTGAATGATGATCATGCTCGAGGTGTCCCTCTTGTGCAATGTAAAATCATTGAGGGCTAATTTAGAATCTTTAAAAATATCTGCCGTGGTCTCAAACCGGATCATAGCTCGCTCATCGTAATGATATCGTCCCTTTGCCAGTTCACTTACTGCAAAGCCGGCTATTTTTCCTTCGATACTGGAAAGGAAACCAAGGCGTCCCAGGTTGATCCCCATGACCGGAATTTGGTATTCATTGATCAGGGCAATTGCGCCTAGCACGGTACCATCTCCGCCAAAGGCCATCACTACGTCTATGGGGTTGGTTTCAAAGTTTTTAAACAGTGTGACGCTCTTGTGATCGCGGACCATAGTTTCTGCCTGCTCCCAGTACGCCTGATGAGCATAAGCGGCAATACCTTCCTTTTCCAGAGCTTTCAGCACTTCCAGGAGGCATTCTCGGTGGTTTGGCTTATAGACCTGGCCGTAGATCAATATATTCATAGGACGTACAACAGTCTGTCGCCCCTAAAGATCAAAAATGATACCACATGTGTGAGAGGGTAAGACTGTGAGAGGGTAAGACTGTGAGAGGGGTGGTTAGGAAATATTTAATTGCCCCGGCTTTCAACCCGGGGATTCAGTAAGCTGGCTATATTGGGCTTTAGCCCAAATCGAAATTCCTGTTGTGATTGGTGCATTGCATTTTAACCTCTTCAACCCGGTTGCTGAGCTGCGCCGTACTGAGCGAAGCCGAAGTATCGCACACGGATGAGCGTGAGCAGGCCGAAGCATCAGCCTCTTTCGCCAATCTTTTACGCCAGCAAAAGAAATTACAGTTTTACCATCCTCGAAGTAAGAATCGAATTTTCCGTTCGCAGGATGACAATATACACCCCGTCCGAATAATCCCTTACATGAAGTTGGATTTTATGTCCATCCTGTTCGGTTTTAGAAAGTATGGTTTGATGTACCTTCTGTCCTCGTGTATCCAATACCCTCAACGTAGTAGCATCATCAATGTCAGAAGACCATTCGACATGAATAAGATCTGTGGCGGGTATGGGAAAAACCTTTAGGTGGTTTTCAAAATCGTATGCATTTGTTGGGGGATGTAACTGTGGGTAAATAAAATTTCCATTTCCCTTTGGACCATTATCATGCGAAAGTGTATCATTGGATTCATCTTCGGATACGATTGTATCCAGATGACATGGTTGAACCTTAAGCAGCATTTCTTTCTGATACATACAACCGATGCTATCCTGTATGCTCACAGAAAAGGCTGTGTTTTGAAACGGAGGATATAGTGCTATGAAAGATGTTGTTTCACCATTTGGCATCCATAGATAACTGTATGGTGCTAACCCGCCTGACAATGGCGCGGCAGAAATGACCAGAGTGTCTTTGTCTTTTTCACAAGGATAAAATATATCAGGTAAAGAACTCTTTATTTCCGGTATAATATTAAACCGCACTTGTTTGACTACTTGATTTTGTGAACCTTCTTCGTATCCTGTAAAAAAATAAATCACTTCTACCGGGCTTGATACCGAACTGAATAAATCATCTTCTATAGTGAAGCCGTTATCTCCTTCTTTAGTAGAGTTTATTACCGCCCATGCCGGGTTTATCGTCCATGTCCAGTTCTGGATTCCGGGTTCGTCAATAGTATATACGAGTGTACTTCCGGCACAACGATCTTCTACTCTTTCGACACCAAGATCTGTGTACAATCTACAATCAACTGAAAGTTTGAGCTTTGCTGGTTGATCTAGAGCGCATATAGAAGTATTTCCCGTCCATGCACCTGTCTCACCATCTGCAAAAGTAAAAAAGGCTAATGTCAGATCACTTGATGTAGCATCTTCGAGACATTGGGGATAATCTCTTACTTTCAGATCAAAACAAAACTGCCAGGGCCCCTGTCCACCACCGCAATGACCACCATCGCCCCAATCAACCCTGATCGGTGGACCAGGTGTAGGACATGAGCCATTGATTCCATAAGCAAACCAACCTGGAGGCAAAATAGTACCTAAAGGGCTACCCCAGCAAGGGTTACAACATCCTCCTTCTATTCCCCCAAAATTAGGACAATCGGCTTCAAACAGGGTACTGCACATGTCGACCGTACCATTACCATCAAAATCTCCTACGTTGCGAAATAAATCATCATAATGATAATCGACATCTGTAAACCAATCCCAAGTGGCTGTGCTATAAACACCGTTTCCTTCTTGGCCAATAGGCTCATCATTTATAGTTGTGTTGTGTGGTTGATTGTCATTATCAAATGAGCTAGGATCCCATCCATTCCCAAAAACCGGGATTAACCCCTGGAACCACTGGCACCCATTGATTGCTGCAGTGTATGAATTAACATTCATGCAGATGCTTACGGTTTCTCCGGGATTAAATGGCCCTGCCAAATCCCCGCCATTGGAACGAGCATTAACCAGGATTTCCCGATCGACTACACAGTTAGACGCATTAGAAACTGTGTTTACACATAAAGTAAAAGAACCTCCGGTCGTATCTGAAGAGCTGACCGCAATATAGTAGATTGTATTACCGCCTACATCAGTAGTCATGGCCTCAACCTCTCCATTTGATCCTACCAGGCATGGAAGATTGCTTTGTGAAATGGGAATCATGACCATCGCATCACAATCCGGCTGTGCCTGAAATACTGTAATGCCGGGCGATTCAAAATCAATGCTATAGACTGAGATGTTCATCAGCGAGGCATAAGAATCCGTAATAATTTTATACCATACGGTGGGTAAAGCACCTATCCCACAGGGATTGTTAAAAGCTTCAGGTGAAGCATTCATATTGCAGCCATCGACACATACAAAAGGCTCATCGGAATTAACATTTTGAATATCGATCGCTGTTTCACAAAGATCATTGACTGTGCAAGTATCTTGTCCACTCATGGTGAATGCTAAAAGAGTGGAGGATAAAAATAAAAGAGGAGAAAGTAGAGCTGTGTGTATAATGGTCTTTTGTTTCATGCGAAAAGGTTTTAAAAAGGATTTTAGGTTGTCTAAAATAACCTTTTTTTTTCTAACCACCTCACTCGACAACCTTCAACAAGGCTTCGTATTACAGATTTTGCCTGCTAGCCGACTAATTTGTCCTTGAAGTTAACTATTGTATTCCACAACAAGGCAAAAAGTAAGTATTGCATCTTTTACTAACATCCAGATACTAGAAAAGGTATTACAGATCCGCCGCTAATTCTCGCAAATTTCCGCTAATACTACTTTTTTATACTTCTCTTTTCCCTCCTTTCTGATCACCGCAACGAAAAAACATTTGTTTTCGCAAAACAAACTAATCCTCCACCTCCACAATCATCTCTACTTCAACTGCAATATTAAAAGGCAGCGAATACATCCCTACGGAAGATCTCGCATGTTTTCCGCTTTCGCCAAAAACAGCAACCATCATATCTGAATACCCATTCATGACTTTAGAGTGATCCGTAAATTCAGGTGATGAATTGATCATTCCGAGCACTTTAACTATTCGCTTGACTTTACTTAAATCACCGAGTTCATGTTTCAGTACTGCCATCTGATTTATAGCAACACTGCGCGCAGCTTCATATGCTTGTTCGATAGTGAGATCTGTTCCCACCTTTCCTGTTATAAGTTTTCCATCAGAAGTAGTTGGTCCTTTACCTGCCAAGAAAAGAAGATTGCCCGTACGAACAGCATTGACATAGTTAGCTGCAGGATTGGGTGCCGGCGGAAGGGTAATCCCCATTTGTAGTAATTTCTCTTCCGGAGTCTGTGTGTATGCAGGCAACGAAATCAGTAGTGCAAAAAGGACAAGTATCGTTTTCATATTAAAGTATGTTGTTTATAGTCACTTTGTTAGATGCGCCAAAAAATAATTCCTGCTAAAGAAATCCTGGAATAATCCGATTCACTATGTCCGTGGAAGATAATTCTTTGCAAGAAGAATGTACGCATCTATTTCCTGCCTGATCCATGATTCATCTTTGTGTAACAATAAAGCCATTTGTCGTGCAACGATGGGTGCCGCTTCAACGGAAGCCTTCGCATCAAGAAATAACATACGACTCCTTCGGGCCAGAAAATCTTCTATAGTCATACACATCTCCTCGTTAACTGCCCATACAATTTCAGCTTTTATATATGGAAAATATTCATGAATGAGTTCACCAAGGGAGGGATCCTTTTTGATCAGATCAAGAATATATTCTTTATCCGTACCATAATAGTATAAGGCTGAATCAAAATCTGTCTGCTCCATAAATCCATGAATAGGGAGGCTAATTGTTTTTGAGGCTTCTGCCGGGAGATTCAATTTTTCGACAGCCACATTCACTACATCTTCTGCCATGCGACGATAGGTAGTCCACTTACCGCCGGCAATGGTTATCAGTCCTGATGGCGCTATCGTGATAAGATGTTCCCTGGACAGCGTCGCAGTGGTTTTGTCATTTTCCTTCACGAGCGGACGTAATCCACAGAAAACACTTCGTATGTCATCATACGTTGGATTCTTCGTCAGGTAGTCGCTGATATGCTGCAGGACAAATTCAATCTCCGATGGGAGCGCGCGCGGCTCAACAGTAGCATGCTCGACCGGCGTATCGGTTGTGCCGACAATGATCTTATGATGCCATGGAACCGCAAACAAGACCCGGCCATCATCTGTCCGTGGAATCATGATAGCTGTACCAGCAGGTAAAAATTCTTTATCTAGTACTATATGTATACCCTGGCTTGGTGACACAATAGATGCAGCATCAGGATCATCCATCTGTAAGATGGTGTCCGAAAAAACACCTGTGGCATTAATCACAACTTTTGCCATGATGTTATATTTCTTACCGGTAAATGAATCAGCAACTTCAACCCCGGATAGCGTTTCGTCCGATTTAAGAAATCCTTCTACTGGAAAATAATTCAGCATGACGGCGCCATGATCCGCTGCCGTCATCGCCAGGTGTATAGCCATACGTGCATCATCAAACTGCCCATCGTGATACCGGATGCCTCCTCTGAGGCCATCAGGATCTAATGTAGGAGCTGCAGCAAGTGTTTCTTCTAAAGATAAAAATTCAGTTGCTCCTAATCCAAGGCTTCCGGCCATCCAGTCATAGGCCTTGAGACCAAAACCATAAAAGGGAGATTCCCACCATTCATAGTTAGGGATCACAAAGGTTTGATTCCTGACAAGATGTGGTGCATTTTTAAGCATGATGCCCCGCTCACTTAGCGCATCCAGTACAAGCCGGATATTTCCCTGTTGCAGATATCTCACGCCTCCATGCACAAGCTTGGTACTTCGAGAGGAAGTGCCTTTGGCAAAATCAAATTTTTCAAACAAAACCGTACGTAACCCTCTGGAAGCAGCATCGACAGCGATACCAAGCCCCGTAGCACCTCCACCAATGACGCAGATATCCCACTCCTTCGTTTCTGCAAGTCTGTCTATCATCTTTTTCCTACGCATCGACGATCAGTGATGTCTGTATAAATTCCTTTTGTGCAGTACTGATGAAAGCGACCTTCTCATTGAATAGAATACTTCGGCTGCTAGTGGTGCCCTGATTAAGTGCCAAAATATAGAATACAGTCATAGCAAGCTTATTATGCCTTTTAGATGTGATGCTTTTCTGATTCCAAGTTAAGTCCCCTTTAGGAATTTAGGTGCAAATAATAAAAAAGCCTCCCTCCAGCGAACTGGAGAGAGGCCATCTCATGTAGCGGCCTATATTGCTATAAACCGTTTTCTATGTCCAACGATTATTCGATGATGATCATCTTCTTAGTCGCTGAATACTCATTAGCATCTAGTCTGTAGTAAAGAACACCTACTGAAGCCATTTCTTTGCTGCTGATTGCAATGGTGTTGTAGCCTTTCACAGATGTCTGCTCTTT
>JBBRDL010000062.1:0-21747 GCA_038203965.1 Chitinophagales bacterium
GATTTTATCAGATAATGTCCTGTGGAGTGGCAAAGTGGTATATGAGCGAAATGATGTGGATGCAAGGGTGATACACAGGTACAATGAGTTGTTGTACAGAGATCCGAGAGTGGAAGTGTTGATGCTTCCGATCCGGGATGGACTGAGTGTCGCGCGAAGGGTGTGAGATGGTGAGAGAGTGAGATGGTGAGATGGTGAGACAGTGAGATGGTGAGACAGTGAGATGGTGAGAGAGTGAGATGGTGAGATGGTGAGACAGTGAGATGGTGAGAGAGTGAGATGGTGAGATGGTGAGATGGTGAGAGAGTGAGAGAGTGAGAGAGTGAGAGGGTGAGATGGTGAGACAGTGCGATAGTAAGACAGTGAGATAGTAAGACAGTGAGATAGTAAGACAGTGAGATGGTGAGATAGTGAGATAGTGAGATGGTGAGATAGTGAGATAGTGAGACTAAGCGTAAGACTGTGACCTTGAAGATCAAAAAGTACATGAACCTGTATTTGCTTCACAATCGTGTAGGTTATAATAAATCTTATCAAAAAATGACTTTATGAAACTACTGTATGGGATTCCGGGGATGTGGTTATTCTTTTCAGGATGTACACAACAAGCAGACAATCAAGTTCCACCTACACCTTACGTTATTGAGGGTCGCGAGGCAAGGATTTATACGACGGCCGATAGTTCTGAATTTCGGATGACCCATACGGGCACAAAAGCATTTCAAGATGCTGCTCAACCACTAGAAAAGGAAGTAGCTATTTTTGTGAACCCAAATAAATCCTTTCAGACCTTCATGGGTATAGGTGGCTCAGTGACAGATGCTACGGCTGAAGTATTTGCTTCGCTGCCATCGAACAATCAGCAAACTTTACTAAAATCATACTTTGACAAAGATGAAGGCATTGGTTACACACTCCTTCGCACGACCATTCATAGTTGTGATTTCAGCAAGGAGAGTTATACCTATGTCTCCGATGAAGACAAAGCGCTGAGCTCTTTCAACATTGACCATGACACAAAATATCGTGTTCCCCTGATCAAACAAATCATCGCAACTGCAGGCGGGACTATTCCTCTGTACGTCAGCCCTTGGAGCCCCCCTGCCTTTATGAAAGACAATAAGAATATGCTGCGCGGTGGTAAATTGCTACCTGAATACTATTCTTCCTGGGCTATGTATTACACTAAGTTTATTAAAGCATACGAAGGATTAGGCATTCCCATCTGGGGGTTGACCATTCAAAATGAACCTATGGCGACACAACGGTGGGAGTCCTGCATTTATACAGCAGAAGAGGAGCGAGATTTTTTAAAAAACCATTTAGGACCTACTTTGGCAAAGGAAGGATTGGGCGATAAAAAAATTATTGTTTGGGATCACAACAGGGATCTCATCAATCATCGGGCAGATGTCATCTTTAGTGATCCTGAAGCTTCAAAATATGCTTGGGGGATTGGCTTTCACTGGTATGAAAACTGGACGGGAGGTGAACCAATGTTTACCAATATCAGGCAGATCCATGAATCGTATCCGGACAAAAATTTGATTTTTACAGAAGGATGTAATGAGAAGTTTGATGCTGCCAAATACCAGTATTGGCCAAATGCTGAGCGTTATGGCAAATCCATGATCAATGATTTTAACCATGGCACCGTGGCTTGGACGGATTGGAACCTTCTACTCGATGAAACAGGTGGTCCTAACCATGTAAAGAATCTTTGTTTTGCGCCGGTACATGCGGATACGGGTACGGGGGAGCTGATATATACACCGTCTTATTATTATATAGGGCATTTTTCGAAATTCATTCGTCCATATGCAAAGCGGGTTAGCACGGTTTCAAGCAGGAGCGCATTATTGAGCACTTCCTTTTTAAACGAAGATGGTCGGATCGCTACCATCGTCATGAACCTGACAGACAAACCCGTGTTATACAAACTTTACGTAGGTTCGGAAGCTATTGAGGAAGAGATCATGGCACATGCCATTCAGACCCTCGTTTATTGACAATATCCAAAATCGCCTTTTCATGAAAAATACTTTTGGTGTTTCCCTGGCATTGATCGCATGGTTTTTTATCCTATTCCAATTAAACCTATCGACCGGAACGGTCAGTAATTTCTTTTCCTTTTTTACGATTCAATGTAACCTGTTGATTGCCTTAAGCCTTTCGATTTCACTTTTATTACCAAGCACCAGGTTGGGCATATTTTTTTCGGGGTTATCCGTTCAGTCGGCCATCGCACTTTACATTTTTATTGTCGCGCTTGTGTACAATGTTGCCTTACGGGGCATTGTGCCATTAAGCGGATGGTCAATACTGGTGGATAATATGCTGCATGTGTTCATCCCACTTCTCTATATCCTGTATTGGTTTATCTACAGAACAAAAGGGAAGTTGGCCTGGAAAGATGGTCTATACTGGACTGTCTTTCCATTTGCATATCTCTTTTACACCCTGATCAGGGGGTCCATTGTTGATGGGTATCCCTATCCGTTTTTGAATGTGTTGCAGCATGGATACGAAAAGGTGTTTGTTAATATCGCGCTCATTATCGGTGTCTTTCTGGTGGCAGGATTGGGAGTTGTTTTTATTGTGAGGCGGGAGACGGGAGAAGTTAGAAGTTAGAAGTTGAGTAGCTCAGAAGGTATGCCCCTTCGAAATTCTAAATCTTCGATTTATTCATTTCTCTCCCCTGTGTTTCTCCCTCTCGTCACGTCAAAAACGTGACATCCTTCCGAAACCCCGGGGCAAAAATTATTAGCCTCGGGGATGCTATGCACAACCGTAGTGTGCAAAAACGCTCACAATTCACAACTCACAATTCACAATTCACAATTCACAATTCACAATTCACAATTCACAATTCACAATTCACAATTCACAACTCACAATTCACATCTAACTTTTAACTTCACTATGTTTGCACCTCATGGCCGGGATCTACATTCATATTCCATTTTGCAGGAAAGCATGTCATTACTGCAATTTTCATTTTTCTACTTCTTTTAAGACGAAGGAAGAGATGATCAAAGCGATGGTGATGGAGATAGGTCTGCGACAGGTCTATCTGCAAGGGCAATCGATTGAAACGATCTATTTTGGGGGAGGGACTCCTTCTGCTCTTCCGGCTGAAGATATCCGATTGATACTACATACGATACGGGAAAAACATAGTGTAAATGCTGCTGCAGAAATAACGCTCGAAGCTAACCCTGATGATATTACTTTAGAAAATCTCCAACATTGGAAAGCTTCAGGGATCAATAGATTAAGTATCGGAATACAGGCTTTTCAGGATGAATTGCTATCTGCATGGAATAGAAGTCATAGTTCTGGTCAGGCGCTGGCCTCCATTGCACTGGCACATGAAGTTGGAATAAACAATATCACAGCAGATCTAATCTATGGTGGTCCGGGATTGAGTGATAAAGACTGGGTCTCAAATATTCAACGACTCATTGATGCTGATATACCGCATATATCGAGTTATGCCTTGACGGTGGAGACAGGCACTGCCTTGTTTCATCAGATTGAAAAAGGGCAATTTAAAACCCCTGATGATGAGCAAGCCAACAGACAATATGCGATCCTTCAGAAGATGCTTGGGGAGCATGGTTTTTTGCAATATGAGGTGAGCAATTTTGCTAAACCCGGATTTGAATCTTGCCATAACAGCAGCTATTGGTCTGGGGCACACTATCTGGGGATTGGGCCATCAGCACACAGTTATAATGGCGTATCGAGGCAATGGAATGTATCGAACAATGTGAAGTACATTCAGTCGATCAACGAAGAAACGATTCCTGCAGAAATGGAAATGCTCACGGAGGTACATCAATTCAATGAATTGGTCATGACGGGGCTAAGAACGTCGATGGGGATTGACATGAAGCGTGTTGCATCCCTAGGGGAAAAATTTGAGCAGTATCTAACCCATCAGATTGAATCTGCCTTAGAAGCCAAATACATTGGTGGGTTTGAAAAAAATGAAACTGGTAACTGGATGTTGCGAAATGAATTTTTATTTTTTGCGGATGGGATTGCTGCAGAGCTATTCTATGAAAGTGAGTTTTAAACTAATCCGTGAAATCCGCTTAATTCGTGATTCAGACAAAAGGAATCGCGCTACGCCGCAACGTCGCAAAGAAATTTGAAGAAAATGAATATCACACAACGACACAAAGTTTTTTTGCGATGCGGAGGAGCAACAAACAATGCTACTTACTCAAATTTTCTTTGACAATTGGTTGATGAGGTTGATGGCTGCTTCGGCGATGATGGTGCCGGGTCCGAAGATGGCCATGACTCCTTGTTCAAACAGATATGCATGATCGTGTTCGGGGATAATACCGCCGACGACAACGCCGATGTCTTTGCGACCAAGCGCTTCAAGTGCCTTAAGGGTTTCAGGTACTAATATCTTATGCCCGGCGGCCAGTGAAGAGATGCCGAGGATGTGCACATCATTTTCGGCTGCTTGCATGGCGGCTTCCTGTGGGGTCTGGAACAAAGGACCGATATCAACATCCCACCCGAGGTCTGCAAAACTGGTGGCGATCACTTTGGCGCCTCTGTCGTGACCATCCTGACCTAGTTTGGCGACCATGATCCTTGGACGACGCCCTGCCTTGAGTGCAAAGGCATCGGCAAGGGCTCTTGCTTTCAGAAAAGTTTCATTCATGCTGATTTCTTTAGCATATACACCTGATATCATCATCGGTGATGCCTTATGCCTGCCAAAAGCCACTTCCATAGCATCACTGATCTCCCCCAATGTAGCACGATATCTTGCAGCTTCAACTGCTGCAGCTAATAGATTTCCATTTCCATGCGTAGCGATGTCTGTTATCTTTCGGAGGGCGTCTGCAACCTGTGAAGGATTTCTTTTTTGTTTGACTGTCTGTAGACGATTGAGTTGCGATTGTGTTACCGACGTATTATCAACTTCCAGAAGATTCAATGGAGTCTCTTCCTGCGGAGGAAAAATATTGACGCCCACAATTTTATCTTTTCCGGAATCGATCCTTGCTTGCCGCCTTGCCGCTGCTTCTTCAATACGCAATTTTGGAAGACTGGATTCCATCGCCCTGGCCATGCCTCCGAGATCTTCCACTTCCTGAATATGCTTCCATGCTTTGTGTAAGATTTCTTCGGTGAGGGACTCTACGTAAATTGAACCTCCATAAGGGTCCACGATCTGACAAAGACCTGCATCGGACTGCAGAAAGAGTTGTGTCTCTCGTGCAATCGCAGCGGTCTGATCTGTTGGTAAAGCCAGTGCTTCGTCCATTGCATTTGTATGCAATGATTGTGTACCACCGATCACAGCGGATATGGCTTCAATGGTGGTGCGTCCAATATTGTTGTAAGGATCCTGTGCTGTGAGACTCCAACCACTTGTCTGACAATGCGTGCGTAAAGCAAGGGATTTCGGATCCTTTGCTCCAAAACTTTTTACGATTTCTGCCCAGATCACTCGCGCTGCGCGCATTTTAGCTACTTCGGTAAGATGATCCATCCCTATACCCCAGAAAAAAGAAAGGCGTGGCGCAAAATCATCAATATCAAGTCCTTGGGCGATGCCCGTTCTTAAATACTCCCAGCCATCTGCAAGCGTGTATGCCAATTCCAGGTCTGCAGTGGCGCCGGCTTCATGCATATGATAGCCGGAGATACTAATCGAATTAAACTTGGGCATATACTGCCCGAGATAAGAGAATATATCTCCAACGATTCTCATCGAAGGTTTGGGAGGATAGATGTAGGTATTCCTCACCATAAATTCTTTGAGGATATCATTCTGAATGGTCCCTGATAGGTCAGCCGGGGAAACGCCTTGTTCCTCTGCTGCCACAATAAAAAAGGCCATGATTGGAATGACGGCGCCATTCATGGTCATGGAGACAGACATCTGATCGAGCGGTATCTGATCGAAAAGGATTTTCATATCCTCCACTGTATCGATGGCTACACCGGCTTTACCGACATCGCCTTTGACGCGCGGGTGATCGGAATCATATCCTCTGTGCGTCGGTAGATCGAAGGCCACTGAAAGTCCTTTCTGTCCTGCAGCCAGATTGCGCCGATAAAAGGCATTGCTTTCTTCTGCTGTCGAAAACCCAGCGTACTGCCTGATCGTCCAGGGCCGGACGAGATACATGGTGGAATAAGGGCCGCGGAGGAAAGGTGGGATGCCGGAGACATAGCCCGACAAAGGGCTTTGTTTCTTATAGGTTGCATCAGATGATGACCAATTAAATCGAAGGCTGTGTGTTTTGCTCCCAACAGGCATAGAGCAAATGTAGTAAGTAAAGTGGCAGTGGTCAACCGTCGAGGACTCGCTGAAGTTAACTTTTATAGTTTCAGAAGGAACTTTAGGCGGTCAATACAGTCATACTGCTCCTATATATTCTCTGATCAGGATCTTGTCCATTAGATTGAACGATGTATTAGTGAACTACCACAGCTACTGAACCAACACTTGAAAAGTCATCGTAATCAATGTTATGTAGGTAGCTCATTAGACGACACCATCGTTCATAGTCACAAGATTGAGTCAAGCATTTAGCGTACAACAATACAGTGACTCCCAACTTTAGAATAACTTTCAAAATCAATATTTTTCTTTAAATGATCAACTTTGGTTTTTAAAAAGATTTCATTATACGCGTTTAATGTAGAGCTTGAATTTTCATAATAGACTTCAACTCGATCTCTACGATTCTGATCACAAACGTATAATGCCGGATGATCATAAAAGGGTTTATCATACAGAAAGGACGAGGTCGAAAAAGCAACCCAAAACATTCCCGGTGATTTTAAAACTATTTTGAATACTATATGATAGCCATCTTCATCTTCGAAATAAGTTAGCGGATATGTAAGCGCCCCTTGGAGAGGTAAATAACCAACTTGACCTACCTCTACAATCGTAACAATTTCAGAATAATAATTTTCAACGGTATCGGAGATTTCAAGTACGAGAAAGTCTGTAAAAAAATCAAAAGAGTCAAGTTCAAAAGTATGGATTGTATTATATACTTCAATTAACTTGCCGAAATGTGCTTCAATCAATATCGTATCTCCTGTTGCAAAAGTGTCTTTTGCAGGTGAAGTAGTAATCGGTACAACTAGCTCTAGAATTTCACCATACTTGTCGGGTTTGCATTCGCCGCAGCTTTGCAAAAGCAAAACAATGGTGAGCAAATAGAAAATAAACTTAAGGCCCATAGCTTACTTTTATCTCAATTAAAAATAGTAAATTTCTACAAGCGCTCCACTCTTCCAGAATTTATTGGACAAAAATACTGATACCACCGCCTTTCTGAAAATTTTCATAATCAAGTACTTGCAATAAATAATCAACCTTAGTTTTTAAGAATATATTATTATAGGCATTGAAGGAGGTACTTGCGTTTTCATAATATACATCAATCCGATCACGCCGATTATTGTCACAAACATACAAGGCTGGATGATCATAATTGGATTTATCATAGAAGAACGATGCTGCCGAAATGCGAATCCAAAATATTCCACTAGAGTTAAGGACAATCTTAAACTCTAAATGATATCCACTATCATTTTCTAAAAAAGTAACAGGGTACGCAACAGCATTATCATATAGTGGCAAATAGCCTAACTGACCCACAGTAACAATTGTATCAATGTTTATATTAAACCTTTCGAAAGAATCTGATATTTCAGATATACCGAATAAACCAAAAAAATCAAAGCTATCAAGTCTAATCGTATTATTTGTGTTATAAATTTGAATTTCTTTGGTGAAATTGGCCTTAAAAGAAATAGTATCGCCAATGGCAAAAGTGTCTTTTGATGGTGAAGTAGTAATCGGTACAACTAGCTCTAGAATTTCACCATACTTGTCGGGTTTGCATTCGTCACAGCTTTGAAAGAACTGAGTGATCAATAGTAAATACATTATATATCTAGTGTCCATAACTACCAAATAATTGATTATAGTCATTTAGTATATTATTAGATCCAGCACCATGCAAATGCCATAATAAAGTGCGAAATTGATCAATATTTTCCATCCCTGCCAAATCAAATATTTCCACCTGAGTTTCGAATGGAAAATTTCTAACAATATCATTGACAAAGCCGGGTTCAGGTCTAGTAACCGTTCCAGGAAACACACCATTTTCATCATACAAATCAAAAAATAATCCTGAAGGTATGAAGCTACTCGCAACCTCATTAAATGTGAGCACTTCCGCTCTATTGATAAATCTAAATAAAATTGGATCACTTGTAAAGCTGTGAGAGAATCCGTATTTATTATCGGCAACGACAAGCTCATGAGCATAAGCCATTCCCTCCGCCAATTCTGCTAGGCCTGAACCAGGAGAGCTTCCATCTCCATAGGGCTCTGGTTGATTTGTAAAGGAGATGTCAATTATATACCGAATGTAATTCTCCCACCACTCCGGGCCCGCTACAGCATATTGAGACACATGGGTCATTTCATGATAGACGGTACTTCTTTTTAGGTCAGATTCTTTATCGTCGCCAAATGAAAGAATTACATCAGGTTTGGACCACTCCCATAAATTATACATAAATGGTCCTACGAGCGGAATTCCATAAGCTAGGAGATAATCAGTTGCATCACCTATCGTAAACTGGTCCTGATCAATCTCACTGAACATGGGCGCTGCGTTGCCATCATCACTCCAATTGTGAATTAGCACTTTGATTTTACCAGGGCTAGGCATTGTTGAGAAATCATCGTAGTATTCATGTATACTATTATTAGTTAGCGCTGCAACATAAGACTGTTCATCGCGACTGTTATCGTCAGTATCGTCATCAAGCAACAAGCAAAGGGAGTGCCAGTCCTTATTCGTCCGTTTTTCAAGAAATTTATGTTTGACCGGCTTAAGGAATGCATTCCAAAACCTAATCCCTCTTAAGGAACGTATGACCATCCGATCGGTCACTCTGTCTTTAAATACCGGTTTTATTTTCAAGTTTTTGACATTGTACCGTTTGTCAATTTTCCAGCAACCATTATTATCCGTATCCGTATTATGCCAGATAAATCCAAAATACCTGGGTGCTGTCATCACCTTTATTTTTCGTAATCCTTCAGGCTCCGAAAAACGTGTGTCTAGCACACTTATTTTACCTCCTGGCTTTCGCTCATTTTCGAAGACAATGCATCCACACATGGTCACTAGTTCAGATGGAGGATCAATAGGTTCTTCATCATCTTCCCAATCACCTGAACAATCACAATCCCAAAATAAACCACCCAACCCTGTAGGGGCAACATCCAAAATAGGAACACATCCCTCAGGACAATCTATAGTATCAGGAATGATAGGAATTCTACCACTTGTCTCTTCTATTTCTCCATGATATCCCATGTCTTCATCTAAAATATATCCAGGAAAATTCTGCTTTGGTTGGGTCGTCATAGGATCGATTGTCGGAATATATACTACGTTAGGTCCCACTTGACAAGTCAAGGATGGATCGTCTAGACAGGAGGGCCAGGTTGGACAATCAGGATGACAAAGACCATCTATTGCCTCATAATATTGCTCGTTTCCAGATATAACAAAAGCGGTAAACGTCAATCGAGTTTCATAGATGGGTATATACATTTCATTCAATATCACATAAGGTACATCTGGAAAATGGCCGACACCAAAGTCTGCTACCTTGACAGCCCCGTATTCAGGTGAAAAACCCTCATCTCCTATCTCAGGATCTACATAGTCTTCCATTCCTTCTGCCAGAACTTCATAATGGATCGGCTGAGTTTCAAATTCATATCCATATTGCTCTTCAAAAGCTTCAATAAGGATAATATGCTTTCCAATTTCAGGTAAGAACTGAATATAATAGTGTGTTGGGACAACTTGAGTGCTATAACCGGTAAAAAGCTCAAAAGCCTCTTCCATATTGTTTATATCATAAGGATTCTCCAGTTCATCACCTAGAATAGACTCTCCTGGCACCATAGGTGGGGCCTGCGGATCACGCATTACAATAGGAGAACTTGGAGAATCTGAATCATACTGATTTTCCTTTTCACATGAGGTTAATACAATGCAGAGAAAGATAAATTTAAAAATTAAGAATTTTAGACTGAATAGGCCGGAACGACTATTTCTGGCAACTGGCAACTGGCAACTGGCAACTGGCAACTGGGTCTACGATCCCGGATTGTTTAGTTTTCATGACTTAATAGGAGTTAATGGTTTATATAATGTTATTCCTTTTTAAGCTCGCAATGGGGTTGCTATGCATTCCAAATATAACAATTTCTCTAGTTATGGAATTATTTTTATCAGGTTTTTATCGCTGACTTCATTACCTGCAGATAGATAACTGTAGAATATTGACTTATTGCCCTAAATTTGCGGCTCAATCAATAAAGAAGATTTGGTAAATTTTGAAAAACATGTCCTGGACAACGGGCTAACCGTCATCATCCATCAGGATACAAATACGCCTCTGGCCACGGTCAATTTACTCTATAAGGTAGGCTCCAGAGACGAATCACCTGATAAGACGGGGTTCGCCCACCTATTTGAGCACCTGATGTTTGGTGGATCTAAGCATGCAGAATCCTTTGATGATGTGGTCCAACTAGCCGGAGGTGATTCCAATGCGTTTACGAATGCGGATATTACCAATTTCTATTGCACCCTTCCGGCTATCAATCTGGATACCGCGCTGTGGTTGGAGGCAGACCGGATGCAATATCTCAATGTCAACCAAAAGTCATTGAGTACACAACAACAAGTCGTCACTGAAGAATACAAAGAGACTTGTATCAATCAGTCGTATGGTATGGTCTGGCATCTGCTGTCTGACTTGTGTTACAAACAACATCCCTATCGATGGCCAACGATCGGAAAAATAATTGAACACATAGCCGAAGCAAAGCTTGAAGATGTAAAGCAGTTTTACAATTCCTTTTACGGCCCCAACAATGCCATCCTATCCATCGCCGGCCCAATGCCTCCTTCGGACGTCCTTGAACTGGTTAAATTAAGATTCGGATCGATACCTGCACGACCTGTGGATCGAAGATTAAGAGCTATCGAACCATTTCAATCAGATGCAAGAACATTGGTAGACGAAGGAAAATATCCATCTTCAGTCCTATACCTTTCCTGGCTTATGGATGGCCGTAATGGAGATGACTATTATGCATTTGACCTGCTCAGTGATGTGATGAGCCTCGGTCGATCTTCTTTGTTTTATCAACGCATGGTCAAGGTCCTCAAGGTGTGCGCGCACATGGATGCTTACATCACCGGTTCGGAAGACAAGGGATTATTTATTCTTGAACTGAGGCCAGCCAAAGCGGTGCCGATGGAAGCTATGGAAGCTCACCTCTGGCAAGAACTCGCTGATCTACAGAAAGAAGAAATCCCTGTATCGATTCTTGAAAAATTGAAGAATAAAAACGAAAGTTCCGTTTGCTTCAGCAATGTAAGTGCTTCCCATAAAGCTACTAACCTCGGATATTACGAATCCCTTGGCGATGCAGATTTGATCAATACTGAAGCAGATCGCATTGGAGAAGTCACGACGGCTGATATTTTCAGAGTCGTCAACTTATTGAGAAAAGATAATGTCAACACGATGCGCCTGATTGGCAAAGAAGGTGGAGAAGATGTCCCCGTATTAGATTCAGCCGAAGAGGAAGATGAAGATGATGATTGAAATCTTCTTAATAACCTAACTGAAGACGGTCTACCACATCAACCGGGTTAAAGAATTTAAAATTAGCCTGGAAGGTAATCCGCTCATACCACAAATCCCTTACCTCATAGGACAAGCTTTCAAGGATGTCTTTACTTTCAAAGAATGGGAGATAAATTTCAAATACATCTTTCATGAGCACAAGCGCTGCACCACCACTGTAACTAAAAGCGGTTTTTTCTGTGATACTGGAGGGATATAACGCAGCATCCCAGTATAGATGGATCCATCTAAACGGCATTGCAGCACTGAATCCTCCTCCAACCATCCATTGATCACCAATACCAATCGTAGATAAGGTCTTAAGGGATGCATCTTTTTCATAAACCTGGTGTGCAGGAACACCATCGATAGCATTACGTCCAACCAGCCATTGATCATACATATAGTCTCGGGAAAAGAATCCATTCGATGCCATTCCATTGATGGTGAACACTACGTTTGCTGTAGGATCATCATAGACTGGCAACCAACCCCCATATCCTTGCACCCATATACCCCGGGTCTTATCCTTTCCCGCAAAATGTTGTTTGTAACGAAGATTTAATCGAAGGAATCCTTTTCCTGCCTGCATATTAGCCATAGCTTGAAATGGCCTCAGGACAAAATCCGATTTCAGTTGATACATCAATTCATGAACACTATAACTTCGTTGTTCATTCGTATAAGTTTCTTCTTCGTAATTCACACCTCTGCCGTAGTATTGATCGATATGGACATACCTGTATTTCCACCACTGGGTGATGTGGCTGTATTTTTCATTTGGCTCTACACGAAAAGCTATGGATGGCTCCCATCTGAAATAATGGTCGCGAAATAAATAATGCGTATCAAGATTGTACCCAAAATCATCAAAGGAAAGTGAAAGCAGAAATTTATCAAAATGCCCACGATCCATATCCCCTGTGTATCTGAATGTCGCATGCCCTCGTAGCTTTTTACTTTCGAAGCCATACATCGGAGCGATGACAAACTTAAAATGATGTTGTGGTACTAGCCCTGAGGTTATGGCCACGCCAGCCATAAAACCATCGGTTACATTTTTTCCGACCACCGGTGTCAAACTTAAAATCGGTGCATTATACCCCTCAATTTTCGGCAGAATAGCAATGCGTGGAATCCATGTCCTGGGCCGGATATTGGAAGTCCTGGCTTGATTGATACCCATGAAGCCGTCATAAAGGTGTACTTCATCCGTCAGCGCATCGAGCTGTATCCTTTTTTCACCTTTAAAACCATTGATCCATTGTTGCGATAATGAGTCGCCATCCTTATAGGAATTTACCTTAAGGGGAATAGTTGAATATCCCTTATTGACAACAGTCATCTCCCTGGCTTGAGGACTGAATTTTTTAATTCTGTAATCAACTTCATGTGCGTGATGAATCCAGTCTTCAAAAAACCATGAGAGGTCACAAGCACAGGCTGATTCGAAAGACTTTCGGAGATCAGTAGGTGTGACATGTGAAAATTTATGTTCTTCAAAATACTGTCTGAACATTTTTTTCATCATGCTTTCGCCTTCCATGGATAGCATCATCTCCAGTCCTTGAGCCGGTAGGTTATATGCGCTGAAAAAATATGGAGCGATTTGTTGAAATTGCGGATCTGTAGCAGGCGGTTGAAGCGTGTGATTAAAGTGTGTGACATGTTGCAAGGCATCCAACTGGCTCATAGATGAATGCGCGTGAAATGACGCTGGCAGAAACAAGTCCTCATGTTCAGGTTGATAAAGAGCCCTGTACTGTTCTTCGATAAACGAATTAAGGCCTTCATCCATCCATGGATGAGATCTTTCATCATTGGCCAATATGCCATACAGCCAGGTATGTCCTATTTCATGGGCTATGACAAGATCAAGGGATGCCGAATCACCCATGTACCCTATCTGTGCTACCATTGGGTATTCCATCCCTCCTCCTGCGCTTAATGGACTGTAGACAATACTCATCTGCGGATAAGGATAAGGTCCTAACCAATCGCTATAAAATGTCATAGCGCGTGAAGCATAGACGGCTGCTCTGTCCCACAGATCATTGTTGAGTGAATCAATATAGATGTTTAATTCGACCTCCTGATCACCGCCCATAAAACCGGAAAATTTCTGATGGCGGAAAGTGGGGCTTGTAAACCAGGCAAAGTCAATTACATTTTCTGCATTAAAGTGCCATGTCGACATAGAATCTGCTTCAACTTTTGACTTTACTACACCTGTTGCCGCCACGGTGTATCCGGCAGGCACATTGATCAGCACATCGTAATCGGCAAAGTCATTAAAAAATTCACCATGATCGAGATAAGGCATCGTATGCCAGCCATCTTCATCAAAAACGGCAAGGTGTGGATACCATTGTGTCAGTTGATACGCATTGCCGGTTTTACCCAACCTGGAAAATGATTCAGGAACTTTCAAGGTATATGGAGAAGAAAATTGAAGCGTTGCGCCTGGCAGCAAGGGTTCAGACAACGCTACCCATGCGATGTCGATATGTTCCTTATCTGGCTGCAAAGTGATAGGGATATTTTTGGACGTAAAATTCAGTCCTGTAAGACCTCCGAGTTCACTGGCACGTGCCCGGTAAAGTTCGATATCGCCAACATTAAGTAGTTGGTTTACCAGCGCGGAATTTTTAGTGCTGTAGGCGTTCGGCCAGAGATGGATGCCAAGTTTGTCTAAGGAGGTAGAGGAGTGATTTGTATACGTGATATCAATCGATCCTGTCACATAGTGCAGGGAGGTGTCTAGTGCAGCGGTGATCTTGTATTGGGGCCGTTGAGCAAAAGCAAAATTGATCAAAAAAAGGACCTGGAAGCATAGCACCGAAAGCCTGATCAAATGAACACGTTGCATCTGGAAATGGGTGATCCTAATAGTAGCTATCCGCATTTTTCAAAGATATGTAGATTATGTAAAACTGCCTTTAGGAGGAATGCATGCCTGATTTATAAAAATTTCACACCTTGTGATCCGGAAAAAATGCAATGACAAACAAGATACTACCCATATTGAGAGAAGCCAGCAGGGCTATTCTGGAGATATATGCTGATGAAGACAGGTTTAAGGCAGAATTAAAAGCGGATAACAGCCCGCTCACCGCTGCAGACAAAAGGGCCAATCAGATAATATGTGACGCCCTTACTGACCTGTATCCGGATATCCCTATCATCTCAGAAGAAAACAAACAAGCAGCCTATGAGATGAGGTCCGGGTATACGCGTTACTTTCTGGTGGACCCACTTGACGGAACGAAGGAATTTATAAAAAGGAATGGAGAATTTACGGTCAACATCGCCTATCTGGAAGGCCAATTACTCGTTGGTGGCTTTGTTTTCGTCCCCTGCACCGGCATGGCGTACATGGCAGAACATGGTGGTGGGGCCTACACGATCTCAGCGGATAATGAAAAAACTTTGCTCCGCTCTCAGCCTTTCTATTTGATGGATGAGGGATTAAATGTCGTCGCATCAAGGAGTCACAGAGACCCGATGACAGAAAAAATTATTTCCGCTTTGAACACACCTGAAATTGTATCTACCGGAAGCTCCCTGAAATTTCTGCTTATTGCTGAAGGCAGAGCACATTTTTATCCTCGTCTGGCACCAACGATGGAATGGGATACGGCTGCGGCTCAATGCGTGCTGGAAGAAGCAGGAGGAAGTGTGCTTCAGTATAATAGCCTGCTTCCGCTTGTCTACAACAAACCTGACCTACTCAATCCGCATTTCATAGCCATGGGCGCTTTGCTTGATCCGGAAAGCCTTGTGGATCTCTTACAGACCACCTGAATTTCATATTACTATTTTTTGGCATATGTTTTGCATCAGTGGAGTAACGCTTACTAGCTGATAACCACATATGATCTTATCTTCCAAATCCATGATGGCAGGGATTACCCTGTGCACTCTTTTATGCTGCTCTCCCAAGCCTTATGCAAAGGTGATGGTGAGACCTGCATCGTGCTCACAAGATGTTCAATTTGCAGACTGTGCCACATTAGGGCATTTGCTGGAATTCGCAGATATCGTTCAAAAGCCGGTATTTATGTACTTCACAGCCCCATGGATTGAGTCATGCAAACGTATGGATCAGTATGTCTACACACAGGATGACTTGGCCTTCTACTTCAACAACCACTTCATCAACTATAAGATTGATGTAGGTGGACCATCCGCTTCTATCGCCGACCGGTATGGGGTCACTTCATTTCCTACGCTTTTGTTTGTAGACGGAAAGGGAAAAATCATGAAGAGACATGAAGGCCCGGCGACTGCTGCACAGGTGCTTGAAATGGGCTATTACCTTCATAATGCTGTAGAGAAGGAGATGGTTTCTTTGGGCACGCATTGAGCAGGAGACAGGTCGAAGCGTAGCGAAGATCCCGCCCCGTGCGGGCGGCGGGAAGGCAGGAAGCAGGAGACAGCCCACCTTCGCCTAGGATTCGGCGTATACAATTAAAAGGAAATCCAAATTTGTGAAATTAATTTTTAAAATAATTCTGCGCAATCTGCGATCAAACTAAACCAACAGTAAGCGAGTACTTATAGGTTCTCCGCCTCGCCAGCAGGGTTTTTAAAAAGGGTAGAATTCATCAATTTATGGGCGGCTGATTGACCGATTACTTTAACGATATCTTCTTGCGGGGCTTCTTTAAGTTTTTTGACAGAGCCGAAATGTTTCAACAATTTTTCTGCGGTCTTCTCCCCTACTCCTTTGATACCTGTCAGTTCTGTTTTGGTAAAGTCTTTGCTCCTGGTGTTGCGGTGGAAGGTGATAGCAAAGCGGTGCGCTTCATTGCGAATCTGTTGGATCAAGCGAAGGGATTCAGATTTCTTGTCAATGTATAAGGGAATAGAATCGCCGGGAAAATAAATCTCTTCCAGTTTCTTAGCTATGCCCACTACGGTCATCCGCTCGCGGATGCCGAGTGCTTCAATAGATTCCATAGCCGCACTGAGCTGGCCTTTTCCTCCATCAATGACGACAAGGTCAGGCAAAGGTTGATTTTCCTCCATCATACGCTTGTAACGACGCTCCACGATCTCCCGCATGGAAGCAAAATCATCGGGACCTTCAACAGTCTTGACATGGAAATGTCTGTAATCGCGCTTGGCAGGTTTAGCATTTCGAAAAACGACACAGGATGCCACCGGATTGCTGCCTTGAATATTACTGTTGTCAAAACACTCGATATGCATTGGTATTGAAGACATGCGAAGGTCTTGCTGCAATGTCCTCAATATCCTTTCCGCCGGTGTCTGCTTTTGGGTATGATTCATCTTTTCCTTCTGCTTTTGCAAGAGGAAATATTTGACATTCTTGAGCGACAGATCAAGCAGTTCTTTTTTTTCTCCCCGCTGCGGAACGGTCTGCGTGATGCCTTGCTCCACTAACTGAACAGTGAACGGTACTACAATCTCCTCGGTCAGACTGCTGAATTTTTCACGCAGCCGATCGATGGTAAATGCGAGTAATTCATGTTCATCCTCATTCAGGTTTTTCAACAGTTCCTGCGTATAACTATTGATGATCGCACCCTGAACGATCTTCAAGTAATTGACATAGGCATGTGTTTCATCCGTCGCAATACTGAACACATCAAGGTCACGATCCATCTGGCTGACCACCGTAGATTTCGCCTGATAGTCTTCGAACAGCGTGAGTTTCTCTTTAATCTGATGGGCCTTTTCAAATTGCATTTCAAGCGCAAAGTTTTCCATCTGTTTTTTAAGATGGAGTAATACATCCCTGAAATGTCCCTTGAGGATATTTCTCACCTGATCGATGCGGGCATTGTAGGATTCTTCTGATTCCAGACCCTCACATGGACCTAGACAATTTTTGATATGATACTCCAGGCATACTTTATACTTCTTTGCTGCTATCGGTTGCGGATTGAGCAGCAATGGGCAGGTACGCAATGGAAATATCTTTCTGACGATCTCCAGTATCTCACTGACTTTTACTTTGGATGTATACGGTCCGAAATACGTCGAGCCGTCCCTGATGACCCGTCTGGTGAGAAAAACCCTTGGAAACTTTTCGTTTTTGATACAGATGAACGTATAGGACTTATCATCCTTGAGATTGACGTTGTACCGGGGCTGAATTTGTTTGATGAGTGTATTTTCCAGCAGCAGCGCATCCTGTTCACTATGGACGATGGTAAACTCAAAATGATGGGCATGACGCACCATCGTACGCGTCTTGAAATACTGATGTTTTTTATCGCCAAAATAATTGGAGAGCCTGTTACGCAGATTTTTTGCTTTCCCTACATAAATGACAGTACCCTCCCCATTAAAAAACCGGTATACACCCGGTTCTCTAGGAATGGCATCAGCTACATTTTTAAAATCCTCATCGGTCATATATCCGTATGCTCATCAGCTATCATTCCCTTTAACAGAAACTCAGCAGTAGCCGGATTGGTAGCCAGCGGTATATTATGTACATCGCATAGTCGCATCAGCATTTGTACGTCTGGTTCGTGCGGATGCTTACCCAAGGGATCTCTGAAGAAAAAGACAAAATCTATCTCTCCGTTGGCTAATTTAGCGCCGATCTGAGCATCTCCCCCTACCGGACCTGAGAGCACTTTGGTCACTTTGAAACCTGCTTTCTCAAGAAAAGTCCCTGTGGTCGCTGTAGCCAGCAACTGTGAATTTCTGAATAACTCCTTGTTATGCAGCAGGAAAGAAACCATATCAGCCTTCTTTCCGTCATGGGCAATCATAGCGATTCTTAACATAGGATCAATTCTTTTAATTTGCGTCACAAAGTTCTATAAAAATACAATTCCGCAGTTTACCATCTTTTTATCACATTCTACATGAAACCATTCACTTTACTCTTTTTCCTCGTATTCTCCGGCTTCAGCCTCCTTGCTCAGCGCAGCCAACTCCGCCAACTGGATCACTCTGATTTTCTGATCTGGAAAACCATCCAGGACAAGCAAATAAGTGCAGATGGTGCATTGGTATCCTATCGGGTGGTGCCTGGTGAAGGAGATCCGGTGCTCAATATATACTCCACGACCCAGAAAACCACTAGCCAAATCCAACGGGTCAGTAAATCAAACATTGACTACGGAGGTAAGTTTATTTATGGACTCATCACACCACACCGCGACACCCTGCGCAATCTGGAACGAAGAAAAGTGGATAAAAAAGAATGGCCTTCCGACACCTTATTTCTTACCACCGGCGAACCAGGAAGCATCTTTCGCATTGCCAATGTGACCGATTATAAATTCCCGGCTAAAAAGGGAGACTGGATCGCCTACAGCGTAAAAGCAGATGCTATGCCTGTGGATACGAATAAAGAAAAGAAAAAATCCAAAAAAGAAATTGTAGATCTGATCATCCGTCAATTGTCTACCGGTCGTCAGGACACCCTGAAAAATGTAAAGGAATATACATGGGCAGAAAAAGCAGCCGTCATGTTGGCGATCACAGCTTCAGGTGATTCAACAGAAACTGCAGGAGTGGCCTATTGGTCAAATCATGAATGGAAATATATTAAAAAACAAAAAGGTGAATATGCAAAACTCTCTTTACCACCCGATGGGAGTCAATTTGCGTTTCTTGGCAATCTTGATACGACCAAAATGCAGGTGCCACCCTGGGAGTTGTTCTATTATGATTTCAAAACTGATTCGGCCCAGAGCATAGCGTCAAAGAACAAGAGTGCGCTTGCCCTTGTGAGCCAGCATGCAGAACCCCAATGGAGTGAGGACGGAAAATACATTTTCTATGGTCGCGCCGAAATTCCCCTTGTGAAAGACACCACTCTCCTCGCAGATGAATCAGTGGATGTTGAAATATGGTCCACAGCAGATCCTATGCTTTACACCATGCAGAATGTCAATAAACCAAAAGAAGAAAAGAAATCATACACCTACATCTACGATACGCAATCAAAACAGCACATACCGGTTTGTTCACCCGCATGGGAATCAGCCGTATTTACTCCAGATCGAAATGGTCGGTTTGTATTGGTGCATACAGACAAACCTTATCAGAAAGAGAAAACCTGGATGGGAACAGTACGTAAAGATCTGGCGAAAGTAGATCTCCTGACCGGCGCTGTGATCCCTTTCCGCAAAGGCATACAGACCAATCCAAGAATATCTCCAGGAAATAAATATGCATATGGCTACAGCGATATCGACAGTACATGGTGGACATATCAATTTGCTACCAGTACGTTCTCCCTGATGAAGCGAACGGATACTCCTTCATTCTATAATGAAGAAAACGATACGCCTACGCATCCGGATAGTTATGGTTCAGCTGGATGGGTCAAGGATGATCAATCATTGATCTTGTATGACCGGTATGACATTTGGGCATGGACCGGAGAAAGCAGTAAGGCTCCTGTAGCCCTCACTACCGGCAGAGATAAAAAAAACGTGCATCGATATATCCGGACTGATATGGAGGAAAAATTTCTTTCTCCTTCCTCCCCATGGCTCATTTATGTCAAAGATGATACAGCCAAATCCACCGGATATGCGTGGTTTACGCCATCGACTTTTACCCTGGACAGTAATGTCACGCTGAGTGCTCTTGAATACAGCAGGCAAGTTACTAAAGCACGCATGACTGACATGTATATGTTTACCAAAGAAGACTTCAATACATTTCCTGACATCCAACTTAGTAGCGATCGAATGAGCACAAGTGAAAAAATATCAGATGCCAATCCGCAGCAAAAAGAATATGCCTGGGGATCGATCAAACTATATCACTGGATGGATTTTGATAGTGTGATGCGAACCGGCTTACTGGTCCTTCCACCCGGATATGATACATTGAGAACCTACCCCACCATCGTCAACTTCTATGAAAAATCCTCTGATGAATTACACAATCATCCGACACCTGCGCCGCATAGGTCAACGATCAACTATGCCTTCTATGCCAGCAGAGGTTATGTCATCTTCAATCCGGATATCAGTTATGACATAGGCAAGCCCGGCGAGAGTGCATACCAGATTGTGATGTCAGGTGTGACTAGCCTGGTGAAAGACAGGATAGCGGACAGCGAAAATCTTGCCTTACAGGGTCACTCATGGGGAGGATATCAGATCGCGTATATCCTGACCCGAACAAACATGTTTAAATGTGCTGAAGCGGGCGCATCCGTTGTCAATATGACGAGTGCGTATGGTGGCATCCGTTGGGAAACCGGGTTAGCGAGACCATTTCAATACGAGAGAGAGCAGAGTCGTCTGGGTAAATCATTATGGGATGATCCAAACCTTTATATTTCCAATTCACCTCTCTTCAAAATCAATAAAATTGAAACGCCCTTGTTGTTGCTCCACAATGATGAGGACGGCCATGTCCCTTTTGAACAAGGCATTGAATTTTATCTTGCATTGAGAAGGCTGGATAAAAAAGCGTGGCTGCTCAATTATCGGGGAGAGCCGCATTGGCCTGTGAAATGGCAGAACAAAAAGGACTTTAATATCCGCATGGCACAATTTTTTGATCACTATCTCAAGGGCGCGCCGATGCCGGAGTGGATGGAGAAGGGAGTGTCTGCGGTGGAGAGGGGGATTAATAAGGGGTATAAGTGATGTGAGAGGTGAGAAAAGAGGCAAGGGGCAAGGAGCAAGGGGCAAGGGGCAAGGAGCAAGGAGCATGGAGCATGGAGCAAGGAGCATGGGGCAGGGAGCAGAGAGCAGGGAGCAGGGAGCAGAGAGCAGGGAACAAGGAGCAGGGAACAAGGAGCAGGGAGCGGGGAGCGTGAACTATTAACCCCGGGGTTTTCGGAGCCATGTTGCTGAAAGCAACGATGTGGAGGAAGACAGGGGAGACAGATTTTGTAAAAAAATCTGGACGGGGCAGGGGGCAGGGAGTAAGGAGCAGGGAACAGGGAACATCGAAGGAAGAAGGAAGAAGGAGCAGGTCGAAGCGCAGCGTAGATCCCGCTCGCTGCGTAGCCGAAAAGCGGGAGAGCAGGGAACAAGGGGCAGGGAGCAAGGA
>JBBRDL010000063.1:0-21737 GCA_038203965.1 Chitinophagales bacterium
CACCCTTTTCGGCTCACTCACTATCTATGGTCAGACATGCCAGGATGCAAGTGTTGAACTCAGCGCTGCTGTTCAAGCGGACCCGCCCCGTATAACCCTCAACTGGGTAGCCAATGGCAGTGCTACGCAACATTTTGTCTATCGTAAACTGAAAACGGGAACCTCATGGGGATCAGTCATTGGGTCTTTTGATGGTGTCGCTACGCAGTTTATTGATTCGACGGTCAGTGCAGGTATATCTTATGAATACAGAGTGACGAGAGTAGCTTCAAACTATACAGGTTATGGATACATCAATGCGGGCATTGAAGTGCCAGCTATGCATGCAAGAGGGATTCTGATCCTCGTGGTTGATCAATTGTTTACAGATTCCCTCACTCACGAGATTGAAAGATTTAAAGCGGACCTTGATGGAGATGGATGGAAAGTTGTACAGCACAACGTTGACAGGAATGCCTCCGTTACAGAGGTTAAGGCACTGATAGTTGGCACCTATAATCTTGACAAACCAAATACGAAAGCAGTTTTTCTTTTCGGCCGGATACCTGTACCGTACAGTGGTGATTTATATCCTGATGGCCATCCTGAACACGAAGGCGCATGGCCTGCCGATGTGTACTATGCAGAAATGAATGGCACCTGGACGGACAATGCGGTAAATGTAGCAGTTGAAAATTCACAGGAGAGACATCACAACAGACCCGGGGATGGCAAGTTTGATCAGACCTTGCTGCCGAGCGATGTAGAGTTGCAAATAGGTCGCGTTGATTTTTTCAACATGCCTGCTTTTGCAGCTTCTGAACAACAGTTGTTAAAAAATTACCTTGATAAGGACCATGCATACAGACATAAATTATTTACGGCTACGCATCGCGGTGTCGTGGATGATAATTTTGGTTTTTTCGGAACAGAAGCTTTCGCCGCCAGTGGCTGGAAAAATTTCGGGCCATTGGTAGGTCCTGAAAATGTAAAGGCCGACGACTACTTTGCGACTACAGCAGATAGTAGCTACCTCTGGTCTTATGGTTGTGGTGGTGGCTGGTATCAGGGAGCAGGAGGTATCGGAAGTACAGATGATTTTGCCAATTCAAATCTCCAGGGCGTTTTTACGTTACTGTTCGGGAGTTATTTTGGCGACTGGGATTCACAGAATAATTTTCTTCGCGCTCCACTGGCACAGGGCACTACCTTGACGAACGCATGGAGCGGAAGACCACATTGGATATTACATCACATGGGCCTGGGAGAAAACATCGGGTATGGTACACGCCTCACCCAAAATAACAGCAGTCTTTACTTCTCAAGTTATGGGGCACGTTTTGTGCATATTGGGTTGATGGGAGATCCTACATTGAGGAATGATGTGGTTGCGCCAGCCAGTGATATTGCTGTCACAAAAGTAGGAACGAATAATCTGTTGACCTGGACCCCTTCTGTAGATCCGGTAATCGGATATTATGTATATGTCAAAAATGATCCGGATGCTGATTATGTTTTACTAAATGAAACGCCGCTTCCGGATATTGTATTTTCGCATGAGTGTATTGCAGATACTGGATTGCTCACCTATATGGTCAGGGCTGTTACATTGCAACAATCACCAAGCGGTACGTACTATAATCTTAGCCAAGGGATCACCGACACGATCACCAATACAGGAATGCCTGATGTGTCTGCACAAGCTACCTGGGATATCGTTGGCGATGATGTGGCATTCACCAATCTGTCTCTCAACGCAACTTCCTATGCCTGGACCTTTGGAGACGGTGCGTTTAGTACAGAAGAAAACCCTACGCACAACTACCTTGATGGCTATTTCAATGGCAACCTTATCGTTTCCGACGGCTGCAATGCAGATACATTTTATTTTGATGTATTGATTTTTACGGGGGTAAAAGATATCAGCGATGACCCATCCATACGCATATCACCCAATCCGTCTTCCGGTATATTTACGATGAATTGGGAAACGCCAAGCTCGGTCAGCGCGGCTATAGAGGTGTATGCTGTAACGGGCGTTTGTGTTTACAAAGAATCAGGTATGGTAAATGACGCTACACTCGATTTGTCTGCAATGCCTTCAGGTTGGTATGTAGTTCATATTATTAAAGATGGAGTAAAAAGTATTAAGCGGGTGATGATACAGCTATAAATTTCATCGCAAGTTTTGTTTCGCAAGTTAAAATTTGCACACGCACAAGTATAAGTTTGCCCGTCTTACACTTCTCATTGTCTTAAACTTCTCACTGTCTTACACTTCTCGCTGTGTCCCATCCAGATATTTTGCAAAATCTGTCTCCTCCCGCCAAAAATACATTGCATTTGGCGGGATCTCACTTCGTTCGACCTGTGTTCCTCCACTTCGCCCGTACGGGCATGGCTCCTAAAACCCCGGGGTTAATAGTGACCCAACCTCTCACTCTCTTACACCTCTCACTCTCTTACACCTCTCACTCTCTTGCACTTCTCACTGTCTTACACTTCTCGCTGGCTCACTCTCTCCTTGTTTTCCAAAAACAAGTAACTTTAGCAGCAACTACTGAAATCAACTTCGCCTATGCCTCCCATCTCCGAACAAGTCGCCTGGCTCTTCATCCTGGCCGTGCCCATTGCCAGCATCGCCTGGACAGTTACGCATGAAGAAATATTCCGCGAACCTCGGGACTTTTGTTCGAAAAGAGCCAAATCGTCTGGTTCAATGGCCATTCGCAAGTTTTTTTACCTCTTTACCTGTGAATATTGTTTCAGCCATTACGTGACCATCGGCGCCTTGGTCCTGACCGGTTACAAACTTTTACTGGCCGACTGGCGAGGCTATCTGATTAGTGGATTTGCACTCGTGTGGATGGCCAATGTGTATATGAGTTTGTTTGGCTTTATCCGCGTGGGGATGAAAGAGACCAAGATGGAAGCAGATCTGGAAGAGTTGAGGTTGAAGGAAGTGAAAAGGAAGATGGGGGAATGAGGGAGAAGAAGGTAGACATCAGACATGCAGACGACAGAGGCATGATGTATTGCATGTTGAAACGTTTAAATAAAGGACTATTTTTGATTTTGCAAAACCGCTTCTTTCGATGTCACGAAAACAGTTTTTTCTCCGCTTCATTTTGTCAGGTTTAACGTATGCCATCCTATCCCTCATCATAGATGCATCAGAAGGTGCAGCATTTTCATGGTGGGGGCTTCTGTGGAAAGCACTTTTTTTTGGTTTTTTTAGTACCTTTGCTAATGAAATTCTAATCGGTGAGTTCAAAAGTGAAGACAAACCAAATTCATAGAACTTAATGGCGATCGAGGGCGTACACAGAAATATTGTTTTGCAGTTTTCAAGTGTTACATTTGCGGCTTTCTTTTAATTCACCACTTATGTGTTTTTCCGCAGCGGCAAGTTTTGGGGCGAGTGCTGTCCTTACAGGAATTGGAATCGCCTCTATTAAGGAGGTAAAGGATTCTTCTCAGTACCCTTTTGCCAGTATTCCATTGATATTCGGGGTTCAGCAATTAATGGAAGGTTTTGTATGGGTTTCGGCAACGCATGACGCATGGGCAGGTTTCCAGGCACCTGCATCGTATGGTTTCCTTGGCATTGCGCAGATCATATGGCCATTATTGTTTCCGATCGCGTTTAGCCTTGTAGAAAAGGATATGGGCAGGAAGAGACTCATGAAACTCCTGCAGATCCCCGGAATCATCATTGCTGCCTATTTCCTCTATGTTATGGTCTTTTTTAATTTGGACACCTGGATCATCAATCACCATGTGTTCTATGATATTGATTTCCCCCGCAAACTTATACCCTATGCTGCAGGATTCTATCTGGCAGCCTCAATAGCACCCCCATTATTGTCAAAGGATTTCAGAATTAAGTTAATTGGCGTTATTCTATTGGCCGGTTATCTCATCACCAGGATATTCTTTCAGCCAAGTCTGATCTCCGTCTGGTGTTTCTTCGGTATTGCATGCAGTATCGTTGTATACATCATCTTGCGCCATCAAAAACTAAAAATAGCGGCTTGATCTGTTTAATAGTAGTCCTTAGAAATAAACGCTTTTACGGATTCGTTGCTCATTGCAAACCGCATACCGCTAACTGATAGCTGCTGACTTGTCCGTGCCTACTCACTGGTAATTGCTTTACGTATAACTCACCCCCTTCCCCTCTCTTGTTGAAGTAATGCCATCGGATACGGTATGTTCTGTGAGAGAGGGGAGGTATGATTTTCGATGCCATGCATGATGTTGCAGGGCGAGGGGTTTTATTTTTTGATCTTGTTACCTTTTTATCGCTATAAACTAACAACTAAAAGCTACTAGCTGCTAACAACTCACTGCTCACTTTTAATCACACTATTCTTCCTATACTTCAAGGCTAACGGCGTGAGTAAAAATCAACTGTTGCCAGCAGATTGTTTAAAGTATTGTAAAGACGTAAAATATTGCCATGAAACCAAAATGCATCCTAGAGTCATCTGGCAGTGCTATGGATTGTAGAATAATATGATAAATATCAAGTAGTTTGATGATATCGATCAGGCGTTTTGAATGGCGTGCAGGCCATTCTTTACAGAAAATCAGGTTAATTTTGCAGATTGATTGAAGTAATCCATTAGATAATGTCATTTACTAAAACAAAAATCGAACTCTTGCACAATAATGCGCTAAACAAATCCACTGCTTTTACCCGTGAAGAGCGTAATACAATGGGATTAAGGGGATTGCTGCCTTATGCTGTTTCCAACCAGGACATCCAGATACAACGAATCATGGAGAACCTCAAACACAAGGAAACCGATATCGAAAAATATATCTTGCTTTCCGCGCTTCAGGACAGAAACGAACGTCTCTTTTTCAGGTTAGTGGTGGAGCATATCGAACAGATCATGCCGATCATCTATACGCCTACCGTTGGACAAGCGTGTAAAGAATTTTCGCACATCTTCAGACATACACAGGGTTTCTATATATCACCTGAGGATAAAGGAATGATATCTGAAATTCTTGATAACTGGCCCCGGAAGGATGTCCGTGTCATTGTGGTGACAGATGGTCAGCGGATTCTTGGATTAGGGGACCTTGGGGCTAATGGGATGGGGATTCCTATCGGTAAGCTGGCATTGTATTGTGCCTGTGCCGGTATTCATCCTGACCAATGTCTTCCAGTAATGTTGGATGTAGGGACGAATAATGAAGAACTACTTCATGATCCATTGTATATAGGTTATCCACATCTCCGCCTGACAGGGCAGGCGTATGACGAACTCGTAGATGAGTTTGTCATGGCGGTGCAACAAAAATTTCCTAATGCCCTCATCCAGTTTGAAGACTTCATTACACTCAATGCGTATGGGTTGCTCAATGCGTATAAGCACAAGGTTTTGTGCTTTAATGATGACATACAAGGCACAGCTGCGGTTGTCCTCGCAGGTCTGTATGCTTCAACGCGCATCACCGGCCGGCCGTATAAGGATATGAAGATTATGTTTCTCGGAGCAGGTTCGGCAGGCACAGGTATTGCGGATTTGTTGGTGAGAGCATTTGAAGCAGAAGGGCTTACTACGAAGGAGGCGTATGATCGGCTGTGGTTTGTTGATGGTACCGGGTTAGTGGTATCAAGTCGCAAAGACCTTGCCGAACACAAAGTACCTTATGCGCATGATGTCGAGTTCCGCGATTTTCATGACGCGATTGAATTGGTTCAACCTCATGCGTTGATAGGGGCTACGGCAAAAGGAGGTTCGTTTACAAAAGAGTCCATTGAACTCATGAGTGCTTTCAATGAAAGACCAGTCATCTTCGCATTGTCTAATCCAACAGATAAAGCGGAATGTACAGCAGAGGAAGCATATGAATGGAGCAAAGGAAATGCTATCTACGCAAGTGGAAGTCCGTTTATGCCTGTCTCCCTCAATGGAAAAGTATTTAAACCCGGCCAGGGAAATAATGCATATATCTTCCCTGGAGTCGGACTTGGTGCCGTGATGTCAAAAGCAAGATTTTTAATGGACGATATCTTTTTTGCAGCAGCGCGTACGCTCGCACATATCGTAAGCCAGGAAGATATTGATCAAGGTTCATTGTATCCGCCGCTCAGAGATATTCGTAAGATCTCGTTGGAGATCGCAAGTGCAGTTGCAGAAAAAGTATTTGATGAAGGCCTCGCCAGAACCGAACGACCTGCTGACCTGAAGAAAAGTATTGAGGAATATATGTATGATCCGAGATATTGAATTCAATGGAGTCTTAAGACTATAGACTAAAGACGATAGACTGAAGACAGTAGACGTTTAGCACGAAAAAAGAAGGATGAATAAACGTTAAGGGTTAAAAGGTTTATTAGTTTATAGGTTTATAGGTTTATATGTTTATGGGTTTATAAGTTTAAAGGATTGTTGGCTGATGGAGTGGATGGGGCTGATGCGTTTGGTTTTTCAGGTATTGAAATTTTATTTTGAATTCCCAAATTTTCACTAATCTTATCACCTGATAAGCCTGTCACATTAAAAGCTAGTTCAGTATGCGCGGTATCCTGGAAACCAACAGATTGCTCCTTCGGAAATTTACCATTGATGATGCCCCTTTTATACTGAGGCTGGTCAATGAACCAACGTGGATACAATATATAGGGGATAGAAATGTACAGTCACTTGAAGATGCCCAAAAGTATTTAACGGATGGAGCCATTTCGAATTATGGGTCTCATGGATATGGCTTTTATATTGTTTTGCATCGGGAGACCAATGCTCCGATTGGAACATGCGGCTTTGCGAAAAGACCATTCCTTGATCATCCTGATTTTGGCTTTGCTTTCCTGCCTGAGTATACAGGGCAGGGGTACGCCATAGAAATCGCCGTGGCTACCATGGCCTTTGCAGAAGAAGTATTAAAAATGGAAAAACTGGTAGCCGTTACCACTCCTTCCGATAAACGGTCTATACAATTGCTGATCAAGCTGGGATTCAGATTTGAAAAATCTATTTGGGAAAACAAGAAAGAATTATTTCTTTTCGGAGCACCGTTGATGTTTGTACACAAAGACGAAGAGGATTAAAGCGTTGGAATCATCCTAAACCTATATCAAAAAGAACGCACGGTTTTAATTGACCGGCAATCTTCACCAAACAAGGAAAAAATGACTTCTCTCTTCTGGTTGCTTTGGGTGATCAATGTCCTTTTACTAAAGGTGGCGATAGGTGGAATGGGATTCAGATCAAGTTTTGGTGCGGGTGTTGATCTGAATATCCTGATCATCGTCGTTCTGGCCGGAAGCCTTATCCTGAGGTATTCGGTTAAACATAAAGGGATAAGTCCTGTCGTAATGTCCATCCATGCCAACCGTCCAACCCTGTAAATATTAAGTCTTATAACTTTTTTGTCCTATGACTTAGAATACGAAATAAATAATTGCTGACCCAAAAATAAATGCAAATGGTGACAACAGACGAACGTAAAGCGGTTTCAAAATGTCTGCACTCTTTAAAGAATAGCTATGGTGTAGTTTCCGAGGAACAAAAAATAAAACAAGAGAAGTGCCAAGCATAAACCAACCAAAAATTTTAAATATGTCAGCATATTTGGAATAGTCCGAATATAGAATAAGTCCGATTGCAGGAATCATTCTTATCGTTATTTCTGCATAATTTATAAAATTTGTACTACCTGCTTTCCTTAAGATTTCCCTGGCTTTTGCTGGAGCAAATAGCATAATTAATCCAGTGAAAATAATAAACATTCCAAAAAGTATGACTGTCCATTTTGCAATTGCTATCATTGAATATCGAGTTTCAATAGCTTCAATTATTTCCTTTCCGTCCAAATTGTCTGTGCGCGAAAAATGTATCCAACTTGATAACTTTTTCTTTGTAGGCTATTGTCTCGAGTTGAGAGGCCATCAAATTTTCATTTTTTCAATAGTCAAGGTTACAAAAAGAATCCCAACCGTAAAGTAAATTATCTACTGACGAATAATGTCGAACGTATCATTTATTTTTATGGTCCAGTCGCAACTTTATGGTCTTTTGTGTTGCTGTCCACTGAGCCAACCGTATGGCATTACACTAAAGGTATAACTGAAAAATTAGGGTTCGGGCTAGCTTATTCATTTTATCTTGCAGCTTCAATAGGAATACCCTTTATTTCCCACATTTTAAATCAAAATGCCTTTATTTATGCAAAAGATTTTATTCTTTTTTTTGCTTCTATTCATTGGTAATCAAGCCAATACGCAAACAGAAGCCAGGCTTCTCCGTTTTCCGACGGTATCCGGAGAGGCTATCGTTTTCTCTTATGCAGGGGACCTTTATTCTGTTTCCAGGACAGGTGGTACCGCTCGTAAGCTCACCACAGATATTGGGAATGAGCTTTTTGCCCGGTTTTCACCGGATGGTAAGATGCTCGCTTTTACAGGTCAATATGATGGCAATACCGAAGTTTATAAAATGCCTGCCGGCGGAGGTGTTCCGGTCAGACTGACCTATTCTGCCACACTAGGGCGTGATGATCTGGGCGACCGAATGGGTCCTAACAATATTGTCATGACCTGGAAGAATGATAACTCAGGTGTCATATACAGGAGCCGGAAAACGTCTTTCAATGATTTCAAAGGCCAGCTTTATTTTGCCCCGGTCGATGGCGGCATGTCTGCTGAATTACCTTTTTCAGTGGGTGGCTTTTGCTCTTATTCACCTGACAATTCCAAACTGGCGATGAACCAGGTCTTCAGAGAATTCAGAACATGGAAATATTACGAAGGTGGAATGGCGGATGATATCTATATCTATGATTTTTCAAGCGGCAAGATGGAGAATATCACCAATCATAAAGCCCAGGATATTTTCCCGATGTGGTATGGTGATAAAATTTATTTCTGCAGTGACCGCGACCGCACGATGAATCTTTTTGTCTATGATATTCCATCCAAACAGATCAATAAAGTGACTAATTATACAGCATATGATATCAAATTTCCTTCAATTGGCACAGATGCCATTGTGTATGAAAATGGAGGCTTCATTTATTTGTTTGACCTGAAGTCAGGTAGCCAATCCAAAGTGACTATCAATATTTCCGATGACGGTGTTATCGGACGTAATGAACTCGTGGATGCATCTTCATTTATAGAAGGCGGTGATTTTGATCTGGGTCCTGATGGAAACCGTATGACCGTGACCGCACGTGGCGATCTCTGGACGGTTCCTGCAAAGGACGGTATAACAAGAAATTTGTCGAAGACACCGGGTGTACACGAGCGCTCAGTTGCTTGGTCGCCTGATGGCAAATACCTGGGCTATATCAGTGATGCTACAGGAGAGGATGAAATCTATATCAGGACGCAGGATGGTGCAGAAGCACCTATACAGCTTACGGATAAAGGCGATACCTATAAATATTATGTAACATGGTCACCGGACAGTAAAAAAATAGTCTGGTCGGATAAAAAACTAAGACTTCAATATGTTGACATCAGTTCAAAACAAGTAACACTTGTCGATCAGGCCAAGACATGGGAGCACGGTGGCGCTAATTGGTCACCAGACAGCAAATGGATTGCCTATACAAGATCGGATGATGATTTTCGTGGCAAAGTATTCCTTTACAGTCTTGATAGTAAACAATCCACGCTAGTGACAGACAATTGGTATGAGGCATCAGGCGGTGTATTTAGTCCTGATGGCAAATATTTGTTTTTTGTTTCTGATCGCGACTTCAGCCCAACGTATAGTCGTACTGAATGGAATCACAGCTATGCTGATATGTCCAAAGTTTATTTTGTAACACTTGCTAAAGCAACGACATCTCCATTAGCGCCTAAGAATGATGAAGTGCTGGTCAAAGTGGATACCTCTGCTGTTGTGTCAACTACGCCGGCATCTGCTAAAGAAAAAAACGCAAAGAAGAAAGAGGCAGAAGCAGCAGGAAAGGATATGCCGACACCAGCAGTTAAAACATCTGTAACAGTCATTGACCTCGAAGGCATACAAGATAGGGTAGTGGCCCTGCCAGTCTCTGCGGGAAATTATTTTGGACTCTCTGCGGTTGAAGATGCAGTGTACTATCTCGCGAGTTCTACCAAATCTCCAAAAGGGGTACTCAAGGTGTATAATCTAAAGGATAAAAAGGAAACAGAGATTGGGGAATTTAATAGTTATGTGATTTCAGCCAATCTTAAAAAGATGCTCTTGCGCAAAGACGGAACGTTCGCAATCATTGATCTGCCTAAAGACAAAGCCAATATGGATAAAAAGGTGGACCTATCGAATATGAAGCTGACAGTCGACCGTAAAAAGGAATGGACTCAGATTTATAATGAATCCTGGAGGCAGATGCGTGACTTCTTTTATGATCCGGGGATGCATGGTGTAGATTGGGCAGCTATGAAGAAAAAATATGAAGTATTGCTACCCTATGTCAATCATCGACAGGACCTCAGCTACATCATAGGTGAGTTGATTGGAGAATTGAGCGTTGGACACGCATATGTAGGCGGGGGTGATGCGCCGAAATCAGAAAGAATTCCATTGGGCCTTCTTGGTGCAAAAATCAGTCGTGATGCATCAGGTTATTTCAAAATAGATAAAGTTTTTAAAGGTGAAAACTGGTCTTCGTCTACAAGATCACCATTGACAGAGGTAGGCGTCAATGTTAATACAGGAGATTATATCATTGAAGTAAATGGTGTCAGTACACAATCTGTCAACGATGTATACGAACTGCTGGTCAATACAGCCGGCAAGACAGTAGAACTCACTGTCAACAACAAACCTGACAAAGCAGGAAGCCGTAAAACACTTGTAGTACCTACTAGCGATGAGTCTGACTTATATTATCTCGACTGGGTGAGAAAGAATGTTGAATATGTCAATACAAAAACAAACGGACAGGTTGGCTACATCCACATACCGGATATGGGTTCAGGGGGATTGAATGAGTTTGTTAAATATTACTATTCACAAATGCAGAAGAAAGCGCTGATCATCGATGACCGAGGTAATGGGGGTGGAAATGTGTCTCCGCATATTGCAGAGCGCCTCAACAGGAAACCTGTGTTTATCGACATGCCGCGAAATGTGACGCTGCCCAATACAGATCCTGAATCTGCTTATGGACCAAAGGTTTTGTTGATGGATCAATATTCTGCATCGGATGGTGATATTTTCCCATATCGGTTCAGGGCACTTGGACTAGGTAAAATGATTGGACGCAGGTCATGGGGTGGGGTCGTAGGTATTCGTGGATCGCTGCCATTTGTGGATGGTGGTACGCTTAACAGACCAGAATTTGCCAACTATGATATCGAAGGCAAGTCATGGCCTATCGAAGGCTATGGTGTAGACCCTGATATCGAAGTATACAATAGCCCTGCTGACGAGTACAAAGGAAAAGATGATCAATTGGATAAAGCCATTGAAGTAATCCTTGAAGAATTGAAGACAAGGAAGGAACTTCCTGGGCCACCTCCGTATCCGAAAAGAAACTGATTGATGGTCAATTGATAATTGATTATTGATAGCTTAATATTCAAATTGCCCCGGCTTTTAAGCCGGGGTTTTTGTCATAGGCTAATTAGAGGCTTTAGCCCATAGTATGACTGAAAGCTGATACCTAATGGCTTGATAGAAGTTGAACACTTTGCTTCTACAATGCGGACTATTGTATTTCAAATCATTTAAAAGCTCTTAGCATGAATAATTTATTTCAAGGACTTATCTCCGGCTATGGAGCGTAAAAATTAGGTTGTGGATGTTTGGGCACTGTAGTAGTGTTTGTCATTATTTGGTTAATATTGGGTCAGTTTAATTAAAGTGGATCTCTTTTGGACAAACAACTCACTATAGGCATTATTGGAGCCGGAGGTTTTGCAGCTTTTGCGGTCAAAGCGTTTTTGAAAGTCGATGGTGTCAGAATCAAGGGGATATCAGATGTGAATCTATCCTTTGCGGGACAACTCGCAGAGGATGTGAATGCAATTGTCTATCCGGAATATGAAGAAATGCTGCGGTATGCATCTATTGATCTCATTTATATTGCCACGCCTCCTTATCTCCATTATACCCAAACAAAACAGGCACTCTATGCAGGTAAGCATGTGATATGTGAAAAACCGGCTGCGTTGAAGACATCACATGCAGAAGAACTGGCGCTCTACGCGCGTGAGCGTAATCTGTTGTATTCAGTTAATCTCATGCAGCGCTATAATCCTCTCTATGCCACGATCAAGACCATCATCGATGAAAAATGGCTGGGTGATTTTGTGCATGGATTTTTTGATAATTATGCCAGTGATGAAAAACTCATTCCGGAGCATTGGTTTTGGGAAGCTGATAAAAGTGGTGGCATCTTTATAGAGCATGGTGTTCATTTCTTCGATATGTTCGAAGGATGGTTTGGTCCCGGCAAGCTGGTTCATTCGTTACAAATCGCCCGTACGAATACAAGTCCACCTGTGATTGACAGAGTTCAGGCTGTAGTCTTGTATAGTAATAATCCTGTTACTTTTTATCATGGATTTAATCAACCCAAGGTGCTTGACCGGCAGGAACTTCGTCTGCAGTTTGACCGTGGTGATATCACATTGTATGAATGGGTGCCTGTCAAAATCCGGATGCATGGATTATTTACTCAGGATCAGTTTGAAAGGATCAGTACGCACTTTCCAACTGCTTCCGTCGAGATGAATGAAACATCATCTGGTCAGCCGCATCAAGTCAGAGGTAAATTCAAAGACATCAGATATGATGCTTTGATGTCCATCACCGCTGGTGATATCGCAGATAAGATGGATCGGTATGAGCAGTTGGTTATATCCATGCTGGAGGATCAATGGGCCTGGATCCGGGATCGGTCTCATCGGAGAGTGATTGATGAAAGCAATGCCGTGGAGTCTTTACGGATAGCCGAAAAGGCGACGTTGGATAGTGAATTTTATTGAAATTTAGTGGTGAATCGAAAAAGTGTTAAAACCTATCTGGGGCCCCTCAGTATCAACTAGTTACGACAGTGTGGCACACCTAGGTGTGCCACACTGTCGTAACTAGTTGATTGTCAGACTCCCCGGACCTGTTTTAACACTTTTTCGATTACCGTAATTTTTCTGTGTCAATCCCACCTTTTAACCCCCTAAATCCCACCCCCAAATCCCACCTTTTTCTCATCCTTTTACCCCCCAAAAAAAAAGTGCGGCACACGATTGCGTACCACACTCTTTTTTACGTTTTATTTCTACCCTAAAGCAACAGAATCAACTTACCTCGCTAAAACCAGTCGCTGTCTGAATAGCTCGTTACCGGATATTCCTTCCAGGAAGTACAGGCCAACCGGAACAGAACTGACATCAAGTGTTTTCTCCTCTTTCCAGGCACTAATGACACGACCATCGAGACTCCTCAATACAATGCTGAAACCAGTAATGTCATCAATATCAATATACACTTGATCTTTGGCCGGATTTGGAAATATGCGGACATCTACAGTGATTAATGTATTTGTACTCACCGTCTCATCTCGTATCTCGATCGGATCATTAACCAGCACACATCCATTGGCATCAGTGACCACTAGTGTGTATAGTCCGGGCACGAGTCCTGACAGATCTTCTCCATCGTTTGTAAACCCATTTGGCCCTGTCCAATTGTAGATATATGGGATGGTGCCTCCATTGACCGTCACTTCGATGATGCCGGCAGTGATGTCATTAAAATGGATAATCTGGTCAATCGTAAATTGTAGTGAGTCAGGAGCCACCAGGTCGAATGATACAAAAGCTGTGCAGTCTTGCCCTTCGTCTGTGATAGTAACGTCATATTCGCCAGCACAAAGGTCTGCTACCATGTCTGTCGTTTCACCATTGCTCCACAAATACGTGAATGGCCCAACGCCCCCATTTACAGCAACACTTGCAGTGCCATTGCAAAGAAGGTGACAACCCGGATTACTAAACACCGTCTCAATAGATCCTACACATGGAAAAGAGTTTACGAAGACAAATTGTGTATCCGCACATCCTGCTGCATCCGTTACAATGACCCCGTAAAAGTCTGGTGTGAGGCCGGTAATCAATGAATCAGTACTACTCGTACTCCATTCATAAGTGTACGGCGGTGTGCCTCCGACTGGCGCAGCCCATGCGGTTCCATCATTTGCACCAGGAGCTGTTTCATCCGTACTTCCTACATTGGCAAATAACTGGGGAGGTTCCTGAATGATATAACTTTCAATAGCTACACATCCCACTGCATCTGTAGCAGTAACGATGTATTCACCCTCACATAATCCGACAATTGCATCTGATGACGCCCCGGTGCTCCAGCTATATGTCACAGGTCCTACACTGTTGATCAGTGTGACTTGAATAGCGCCGTCACAACTTTGATAACAAGTGTTATGTATAACGGTACTGATCAGTGAACAACCAAATGAATCAATTTCCACGGTCTGCGATACTGTGCAACTATGGAAATCTGTCACCGTCACAGTATATGACCCGGGAGCAAGGCCGACGATAAGGGAGTCGGTACTACTCGTACTCCATGCATAAGAATAAGGTGCATTTCCACCGGAAGGTGCAGCCCAAGCTGTACCGTCATTTGCTTCAGGGGCCGTCTCACCAGTGACGCCCGCATTTGCCAAAAGTTCAAGTGGTTGTGATACAGTATACGTCACACTCACCACACAACCATTTGCATCAATGATCGTCACGGAGTAATCGCCAGCACATAAGTCAGTGATACCCTCACTATTATCGCCGGTACTCCACACGTAAGTGTAGGGTGCTACACCATCTGCAACATCTAATATCGTAATAGTACCATCACATATGCCAAAACATGTTGCATCGAAGAGGCTTGCTTCAACTTGTAAATCCGGACAGCCAAATGCATTGACTGTCACATTTTGTGATGCAGTACAACCTTCAGTATCTGTCACGGTCACCGTGTATAGTCCGGGTGCCAGGTTTGTAATTGTTTGTGTATTTCCACCATTACTCCATTCATAAGTATAAGGCGGGCTGCCGCCAAAGGCAGAAGAGGTCGCTGTACCGTCATTACCATCCACCGAGGTCTCATTAGTAGAGGAAGCATTTGGATTGATGGGTCCTACGTTAGTAATAGTGACACTACCGCTATCCGTACTTCCATCAGCATCTGTGACAGTAACTGAATACGTGCCTGCATCAAGATTTGATATCGTCTGTGTGATGGCGCCATTACTCCATTCATAGGAATAGGGTTCTACACCTCCGCTCGCATCTGCTGTGGCACTACCATTTGGATCGCAATTTGAAATACTGTTTTGTCCGGTGACGGTTACTTCGACAGGTTCGTCCAGCGATAATCTGTAAACAGTTCCTTCCGCAGGAGTGCCTTCTATAGTGATATCAGTATTCGATAGCACAGGCATATTAATATCTCCTGTCAGGAAGTGAGGGTTGATTAAGTCGTCATTAGTTTCATTGTAATCGGTGAGCCCCATAATGGTTCCGAATCCTCCGAAAAAGAGTTGAGGGTCCGGAATAAAATTTTCACCAAATCTGAATTCAATCCGGTTGCTTCCTTCATAAAGCCAAAGCTGGAAATTGATATACATATTTTGCGAGTTGCCGATTAATTCTTCATAAGAACCTGCATTTTTCCATTCCACCTTTAAGATCCTGCTTCCCGGAGCCCCTTCCAATTTGTAACTCAATGGCGATTCAGATTGAATACCTGCAAGTTCGCCGCGATCTACCAGATCCATTTCAAATGGAGCCAATATTGCTACAATATCAGGATCGGAGGTAGGTCCGGCGAGTAGTCCACCCACCCCGTAAAACGCAAGGACATTAATTGGATTACCGTTTAATTGTAATGTAAATCCAATTGGGACTATATATCCAGGATCATCCCATATTTCACCATTATTGAGCGACGTTGCTCCGGTGAGTTCATTATAGGTGTCATTAAATGTTGTCAGGGTGTACGTAAATACACCAGAGGTTCTTGAATTAATGTGTCCATGAGTGAGTATAGATTTCTTCGATGGAGGCTGGGCCTGCATCGGAACATCAGATAGTAAAAAACAGACAGACAATAAAAGTAAAAGTGCTTTTTTCATAACTACTTTTTTTGGATTGAGAGAATAAAATAGTATAACAAACCCACAGGGTGTCTGACCATGGCCGCGGATTTCGAGGAAAAATCCTGGATCAAATTCGATCTAATTTAGTTCTTTAATTAGGCAAGACACCGGGTTACTTGCTGAAAGATAGGAATTCTGCTCATTGGCGCATGGGACGAACAAGGATTTAAGGAATATTTATGATAAAAAAAACAGTTGTGTACACAGGCACACAACTGCTCTACGTTCATTTTTATCGAATGGTAGGCTTTCCCGTCTAAAGGAAAAGGGCTTTAATACCCTAAATGAATTTATCAGTTAAGTAGGTAAATAATCTGGATAGATCATTTAGGCATTGAGTACGTCATCCTTTACCGACATCGCTACCTTCACTACTTCATCGACCAATGGCTGGGGAACATTCAGTTCTTTCAGCGTCGAAACAAGATGCTCGGCGACAGCATTGAAATGGACTTCGGTCAGATGCATATGTTGATGTGCCTCTCGCATCGCGAGTCCCGGATACGGGAAAGGAGCCCCGAATGCAAATGCTAAAAACGCTTTCATTTTTCCAGCTTGTTTGATCATATCAATATGAAAGAAGAAATGATTGATCCGGTCATCCATCATGACCTTGCTGTAGAAAATCTCTACGGCAGCATCGACTGCATTCATCCCTCCGATGCGATTGAATAGGGTTTGAGTGGTGGTGGTTGATTCCATGTTGTTTATAAGTTTATAGGTTTATAGGTTTATGTGTTTATTGGTTGAAGGGTTAGGGGCTTAGGAGGTTAGAAGGTTAGAAGGTTAGAATTATAGTAAGCACTCACGTCTCTCGCTCCTCGCTCCTTGCTCCTCGCCTCACTCCTTGCTCCTCACTCCTTGCTCCTTGCTCCTCACTCCTTGCTCCTCACTCCTCACTCCTCACTCCTCACTCCTTGCTCCTTGCTCCTCGCTCCTCACTCCTCACTCCTCACTCCTCACTCCTTGCTCCTCGCTCCTTGCTCCATGCCTCACTCCTCAGTACTCCCCTCACTCCTAGCTCCATGCTCCTTGCTCCTAGCTCCATGCCTCACTCCTCACTCCTCACTCCTTGCTCCTCACTCCTTACTCCTTGCTCCTTGCTCCTCACTCCTCACTCCTTGCTCCTCGCCTCACTCCTCACTCCTTGCTCCATGCTCCATGCTCCATGCTCCATGCTCCATGCTCCTCGCCTTGCTCCTTGCTCCTTGCTCCTTGCTCCTCACTCCTCACTCCTTGCTCCATGCTCCATGCTCCTTGCTCCTCGCCTTGCTCCTTGCTCCTTGCTCCTTGCTCCTCGCCTCACTCAATATCTTTCAGAAGTTGATATACCTTTTCTTCCAGTTTCTCAAGCCGCTCTTGTTGCTCCTGTATGCCTTTGATACCGATGACTGTCAGCTGGTCATAGCAGACGCCATACTGATCATTTGTATAACTAACTACTTTGGGGAAGAGGGCTTCTGCTTCTTGAGCTATGACACCTATGTCCTTTCGGGAATGGGGGTCATGTTTAAAACTGTACGTATATAATTTGAGCTGATTGATTTTGTCCATGACAGAACGCAAGGGCTGTATATTTTCTTTCAATCGCTGATCTGACACAGCCACCCAATCGCCGCCATTGTCATAGGAGAAGTAAGCCAGTAATGATGTGTTCTTAAAAAAATTGACATAACCTGTTGATGTGGGAGCCATCCACCAGGTTGCAACGTCACGTTGCAACCCAAGACCAAACTCGTTCGTTTTGATCGTAAGGAGGCCATCCGGATTTGAGGTACCGATACCCACTTTGCCTCCACTTGGATTGATATAGGTTTCTTCGTCAGAGTTGTGATTGAAATACAATGGTGTCTTAGAGTCTATTTCATTGCCATCCAGATAGAGGGTCTGCGTGGAAGGGGATGTTATCATCACAGGTGCTTCAGATCCATTGTTTTCTGTTACTCTTTTCAACCGGAGGGTAGAATTGAGATGTCCGGATGATGGACTAAAGAGTAACTGATCATCTCCTGTCTGCCAGGAAGTAGCACTTGCACCAATATACCAGTCATTGAGCCCATCCTCCGGATTTCTAAGCTGGACCTGGTATGAAGAGCCATTCACATTAAAACGTTCATGTAATCCGGCATTGCCGATACTCACCTTACCACCACCTGAACCCATGTATACATTACCTCCCCCAAACCATGTATTACCACCTCCTGTTTGAATATAAAGTGTCGACGGCGCACCATTGAGACGTGCCATGATTTCATTTTGATCTATGATCAGGTTACTTCCATTCTTGGCCCCTAGCATGAGATACCCGTCAAGCGTATTCGATGCATCCTCACCACCATCTATATGCAACCGTGTCAATGGAGCAGTCGTTCCTATTCCTACAAACCCGTTTGTGCTGATCCTCATCTTTTCATCACCCGTAGTAGCGAAATTGTCCGTTCCGTAATAAAATTTCAGGATGCCGCTATGATTTTCCACGAGCCAGTCACCTGCGACTGAATTGTCATCTCCTCTGAGCAGCTCCAATCCTACCCTTGCACCAAATGCCGTGGAGGAGTGAATACGCATATATTCCGATACGGTGCCTCTGATTTCCAGTGGTCTGACAGGCGTCGTTGTATTGATGCCAACACGTTGCTGGCCGATAGCAAAACGAAATATGCCGAAGGTCAGAAAAAGTAGTATGATCACTTTTGTTTGCATGATGCTTTATTGATTGATGAATATTTTGATACGTTTATAAAATGAGCGAATTCGATTAGAGGCCGGTGTTTATTTTGATTGGGCTGCCAGTAATGCATTGATTTCCTTTTCCAGTATATCGATTTCTTCCTGCTGTTCCTGTAAGGCTTTCAGGATATATACAGACAATTTAGAATAAGCAACCGTGTATTGTCCATCTGTGCCACGAACCAATTCTGGGAATTCTTCAACAATCTCCTGCGCAATGACACCTAATTGCCTTGCGTGGTCAGCATCATTTTTATAGGCGTAGGAATACGTCTTTAAATTTCTGACTTTGTTCATCACATCAGGTAATTCAAGAATATTTTCTTTAAACCTCCGGTCCGAAATAGTTGTCCATTGACCACTGACACCATTGATATGCGCGAGCGTCCATCCCCCTTTGACAAAGCCGAGATAATTAAAGGTAGGTAACGGATTCAGGTCCCATGCGGCACTGCCACGTTGGATGCGCAATGCATATTCATCATTTTGTGTTGTCACATGTAACGTTGTGGAAGGACTGTCATTACCCATGCCTACTCGCCCTCCGGATGGATTGATGTATGCTGATCCGAATTGTGATTGATATATAAGGGTCCCGATTTGGTGTCTATTTCATTCCCATCAAGGAGCAGTGTCTGCGTGGAGCTGGACCGGATCATGACCGGGGCTACTACGCCGCCATTCTCTGTAACGTCCAGTAGACGAAGTACGGCGTCATCAGAGGACGGTGTAGGGCTGAATAATAATTGATTATCACCTGCAATCCATGATGTATTACTGGCACCGATATACCAGTCATTGATGCCTCCGTTTGTATTGCGTAAGGCAATCTGAAACTCATCTTCTTCAATGGTCAATCTTGATGAAGGAGATGAAAGACCAATGCCAAGGTTACCCGTTGTTCCTCCAAAATGTGTATTTCCTCCACCATCGCCAATGTGGGTATGGCCATCATGGGATTGCAGAGAGAGATGATATGCATTCCCATTATTCCTGCTCATAATTTCATTTTGATCCATTACGATATTGATTCCTGATTTGGATCCGATCATCAGATGACCATCACCCGTATTGGAGGCTTCCTGGCCACCAGCGATATGCAGTCGCGATGTTGGTGTTGTTGTACCTATACCAACATCACCAAGAGAGTTGATACGCCACAATTCACTACCATCTGTCGCAAAATCGTTGGTTCCGGTCATGATTTTAAATATGCCTACATCATTGGCGATCTTGTAATCACGCGAATCAGAAGCAGGTGGACCCACCAGCAATTCTAAACTGACCTGGGTGCCAAGCGTATTGGTAGTCAGTATACGTGCATGCTGGTTTAAACTACCATAGATTTCCAGACTTCTTTGCGGCGTGCTGGTATTGATACCCACATTCTGCGAGAATGAAATCAAAGGAAGACTTATGAGTGAAAAGGTGACGCTGCGGATGATGGTTGTATGGATCATGTTCACTTTAGTTTTAAGTTGAGTATGAATTCAGATATCATTACTTGTTTAGTAAGATTTTATCGGTGATGTTTGTTGAGATGCGTCCAACATCTCGGGATGGATGGATAAGATGTGGAGCCTTCGGACTTTCTCTCTTAAGGTATCGATCAATTCTTGTTGTTCCTGTATAGCTTTTATGCCGACGACGGCCAGCTGGGCGTAAGCCACACCATATTGGCCTTCATTGACAAACACCATTTCCGGAAAGAGGGCTTCTGCTTCCTGAGCGAGGATACCTGTCATCATCCGATGGGTAGAGTCATTCTTAAAGGAGTATGTATAGGTATTGAGTTTATTTAATTGATCCATTACTCCTTCCAGTGGTTCGATCATTTCTTTAGCATTTCGGTCCGATATATGTGTCCACTGTCCGGTAGCGCCGTCCACACTTGCAATAGGGCCGTTTAAATCATTATAGTAAATACCGAGATCATAATCTCCATACGTTAAGGGATTGAAATGCCATTTGGCATTACCGGACTGAAGTGTCAGCACATTGCCATTCGATTGATTTACGTGAAGCATAGCCTGAGGGTTCGTTGTTCCGATACCAACCCGTCCTCCCGAAGGATTGATGTATGTTTCTTCTTCAGTGTTGTCATTAATGTATAAAGGTGTTCCCCGTGTATCAATTTCATTTCCATCCAGAAGGAGTGTATGATTTGCGCTAGTATGGATCATGACAGGAGCATTTATACCGTCATTGTCGGCGACATCCAACAGACGTAGGACTGCATCACCTGAACTGCCGGATGGACTGAACAGAAGCTGATCACCTCCGGCTTGCCAGCTGTCATTGCTGGCCCCTATATACCATGTGTTGGCATCATCTACTGTATTGTCTATCGTCATTTGAAAATTATCATCTTCGATCGTCAGTGCTGCATCAAGCGCCGATGTACCTACACCGACAGCTCCACCACCTATGGCCATGTAGGTATTTCCACCGGCTAACCCAAAATGGGTATTTCCCCCATTATCCTGAAAATGTAAAGGAGACGGATTTCCATTTTGTAAAGCAAGGATTTGATTGTTATCAAAAGCGAGGTTGTATGATCCCAGTGATCCTATTTTCATATAACCGTGTCCACCACCCGCGATGAACGATCCCCCATCGATATGTAGTTTGCTATATGGCTGCGTTGTGCCTATTCCTGTTTCCCCGTCTTGATTGATTCGGAGTGCTTCGGTAGATCCACCAGCGAAATTGTCATTGCTGTAGGCAATCTTAAATACCCCTCCGTCATTGAAAAGCTTCCAATCAACAGCTGAAAAATTACTTAGTCCGGTGATCAATTCTATACCGGATTCAGCGACTATTTCACTGCTCGTGGAGTGTATACGAACCTGCATGTCTGTACTGCCCACCACATCCAGGGCTCTGACAGGGGAGTC
>JBBRDL010000064.1:0-21659 GCA_038203965.1 Chitinophagales bacterium
AGCCCATAACCATATAAGCACATAAACCCATGCCGCGGTCAATTGTGACCGGCCAGCACAAACACTCACAACTCTCATTCATATGTCCGCTAAAACCCTTTTCCGTCCCGGTGTATTGCATGGCCAGGAAGTAACCGAACTGCTCAATCATGCAAATGAAAATGATTATGCACTACCTGCAGTCAATGTCATAGGCACTAATTCGATTAATGCTGTGCTTGAAACAGCTCAATTGGTAAATTCTCCGGTTATCGTACAGTTTAGTAATGGTGGAGCAGCTTTTTATGCGGGTAAGGGCCTGAATAATGATGGCCAGCGTGCTGCTGTGCTGGGGTCAATCAGTGGAGCGGAACATGTACATCGAATGGCTGAGGCGTATGGCGTTACCGTCATCATGCACACAGATCATTGTGCTAAAAACCTTCTTCCCTGGTTTGATGGTATGCTTGATTTCCAGGAAAAGTATTTTGACAAGTACGGCAAGCCTTTGTACAGTTCCCATATGCTTGATCTCTCCGAAGAACCAATCCATGAAAATATTGAAATATGTGTTTCGTATTTCAAACGCATGAAGGCCATGGGCATGACTCTTGAAATTGAACTTGGGGTCACAGGCGGTGAAGAAGATGGCGTCGATAATACAGGGATTGATAATTCTAAATTATATACCCAACCGGAAGAAGTAGCCCATGCGTATGAGGCGCTCCTGGCGATCAGTCCCAATTTCACCATCGCTGCCGCTTTTGGAAATGTACATGGTGTGTACAAACCTGGAAATGTGTCGCTGAAGCCTGTCATCCTTAAAAATTCTCAGGATTATATCATTGAGAGATTTAAAACAGGACCCAATCCGATCAACTTCGTATTCCACGGTGGTTCAGGCAGTACGCAGGATGAAATCCGTGAAGCCATCAGCTACGGTGCCGTCAAAATGAATATTGATACGGATATGCAATGGGCTTTTTGGGATGGCCTACGTGGCTATTACAAAAAGAATGAAGGTTATCTCCAGGCACAAATCGGTAATCCGGATGGAGAGGACAAGCCAAATAAAAAGTTCTATGATCCACGTGCATGGCTTCGTGCCGGCGAAAAAGTTTTTGTAGACAGATTACAACAGGCTTTTACTGATCTAAATTGTATCAATCGGAATGTGTAGCGTTTAAGGAAACTTATGCTGCATGCGGTCTTTATCCCTTCGAATTTCTTCTAAAGAAATTCTCTCCCCTGTGTGCTTCGCAACCCCGGTGTTGAAGGGGTTGATCGATATCACGATGATTTCTCGGGGATTTAAGGGCAAGCTGATGAATAAAAACTACTCATTCAAACCCCAGTCATACTCCAGATACTCTATCGTCTCATGGCTATTGATCTGTGCTGGTGTATTGGTATTCAGAAACGAAATAATATCAGGTTTAAAATCTGTCTTATACCAGTCGAAAACCTTTGAAAGTTTGATCGGGGAAGAATAGATTTGATTGTATAGATCATTGGTGATGAACGTGGATGTTCTGGCACTCAATTGTGCTTGAAGTCTTGCCGGGTCATAGGCTTCATTCAGCAATGGAGGACAGGATTTTGAAGCACAATTCAATGCAAAATGAATTCGCGGGTCCTTAAATTGCCTGCGGATGATTTCATTTTCGATTTGATTGAGCGAATAGATTTTATCTCCTATTTTTATCCAGGCATGATCCCATGGTTTGCCTTCATGGATATCCTGAATGGATTTCACTGGATAATGATTGAGAATTAGTTTTACAGTATATGCATTGTACACATTTATCCAATAGGACAGCTGAACATTAATACTCCAGTTTGAAACAGCCTGAGAAGCCGATAGTTGGTTGAGGTATGCATCCAGAGGATTTTGATCCTTTACCCAACTCCTATAATCGACTATACCGGTATCAGCGACGTATTTTTTTAGTTCGGAGGTCCATGCAGAATGGTCCGGCAATGGTCGGGTGGGCGCATCAGTAGTCGAGACACCATTTCTAGTCCATGAAAACAGAAATACCAGTATAATCGTAATGAATGGCACAGACTATTGGTTTGTGTAACGCTGTAAAAACAAAACTTAATTAAACCAGCCTATCTAAAGGCCAACTCAAGACTTCTCACTTCTTGCTGAGTGTAGCTGAAGCATCACTCTTCTTCTTCAGGATTAAATACAATAGCCGTTAACATAGGCAGGCCTACCCACTTTCTCTCCTCAGGGCCTATGGTAAAAAAAGAGAGGATGCCTCCTGAAGCTTTTGCGATACGTTGTGCAAAGCTTAAATATCCTTTGTACAGATAGGAACCGATGGAAGGATCTAAGGATGCCAGTATTGGATTGAGTTCACCGAGTTTTCCAGAAATCAACTCATTTCGAGTAGCGGGATCACCTGGAAGATCCGAGATGAGGTGTTTTATTTTTCCGGCAATCTCCTGATTGACTTCTTCGTGGAAATCTTTCATACGTTCGTCGCCGGCAAAAGTGCGGATCTGTGCGATCTTTTCGGCCCATGACAGTTCCTGGTCATCGATTTTCCCATCAGCTCCGGCGATGAGTATGGTGATGTACGCATGAGCATCCTTTAATAAACTGATTTCAGCGGGTGTCAATAAACTCAAATCCTGGTCCATGTAGCTTTTGTTTTCGTTGTTAAGGGGACAATATTAGGCATTTTGTAGAAGAGGTTCTAATGAAATCATCATGGGGGACGTAGTAGGAAAACCCCTCATTAAACAACAATTTAGCGGAATTCATGAAGGAAACAGGACAATCATCGGAATCAAGTTTACTTCTATTGTATTGATTGTCAGTCCAATAAAGTAAAAGAACAAATTTAATATTTTAAGATTGGGACTTACCCTGCCGCTTGGCTAAATAGCTTTATATTTGCCACGTTTTTTTAATACCTATTACCTAACTAAATTGATATGCAAGGCAAAGGAATAATCAAGTTTTTCTTGATTCTGCTGACAGTGGTTTGTTTGTTACAATACCTTTATTTGATTCCCACCAGAAAGGTGGAAAAGAATGCTGAGCGATTTGCCACGGCTGCTTCTGCAAGCCTGACAGATGAAGGAGCAAAGAGTATAGCCTATAAACTGGCTAAAGCCAATTATCTGGATTCCATGTCCAGTGAACCGGTGATCAAACTCCCTTTATTAGGCACTTTCAGTTATGAAAAATTAAAGCAACAACAAATAGCACTCGGACTTGACCTTAAAGGCGGTATAAGCACCGTATTACAAGTTAACCTCAGAGAATTTTTGGAAAATTTATCTGGTGGTACGAAAGAACCCGCTTTTAAGCTGGCGCTTGACAATGCTGACAAAGCATTGAAAAATGCACAGACAGACTATATCAGCCTTTTTGGCCAGGAGTGGGCTAAAGTAGCCAATGGTCAGAAACTAGGTCCAATCTTTTCCCGCAATGCAACATTAAGGGAAGAGATAAATTTTGAGTCTTCTGATGGTGAAGTCATCCGTTTATTGCGTTCTAAAGCAAATGAAACCGTTGACCTGACCTTCAAACGCCTCAAGGATCGTATAGATAAACTGGGCGTTGTACAACCGAACGTATCACTTGACAACTCAAGAGACCTTATCCTGGTCGAATTGCCAGGTATAGACAACCCGGAACGCGCAAGGTCTTATCTTCAATCTACCGCCAAACTTGAATTCTGGGATGTATACAGGGTCTCAGATCCCGGCATCCTGGAAGCTTTTGCTGCGGCAGATGCACGGTTGACAAAACTTGCTGCCGGTGATACCTCCTTGACCATATCAGATACATTGATGCGTATTGACACGCTATATACGCCTGTTATTGATTCATTAGGAAATATTGTGGATTCTACGATAACCACACAAGAAGTTCCTGTCAATGCTACAGATGGCACATCAGGTCCACTGTTATCTCAACTAAGCCTGAATTATTTTAATGGGCAGTCCATCCAGTACCCTTTTGCGGTGGTGGGTGTAGCCAATCGAAATAAGATCAATGCAGTCAACGATATGTTGGCCAATGAGGCCATCAGACCGATCTTTCCACAGGACGTTAAGTTCATGTGGAGTTCAAAACCAATGATGGATGCTGATGGGGTGGTGACTGATCAATACGAACTATACGCTATCAAGGCTAAACGTGGTTCAGATAAGGCACCGCTTGAAGGTGACCGTATCGTTACTGCAACCTCCAATCCTGATCCAATGACCAATGAGGTCGCTGTCACCTTGAGAATGGACAACCTGGGTTCAAAGATCTGGGCGGATATGACCACAAAAGCAGCACAGGACAATAACCGTGAAATTGTTATTGCACTTGATGATGAAGTGGTTTCAGCACCACGTGTCAATGAGGCTATCACTACAGGAGACAGCCGCATATCCGGTAACTTTACTATACAGGAAGGCCAGGATCTTGCCAATATTCTTCAGATCGGTAAACTGCCTGCAAGTACCACAATCATTCAAGAATCCCTGGTTGGGCCATCACTTGGTAAGGAAAATATTACCAAATCCATGATTGCAATGATCGTAGCCCTGATCGTGGTCATGTTGTTTATGGTGTTTTACTATAGCGGAAGTGGTGTTGTAGCCATTATCGCTCTTTTAGCTAACCTCTTCTTTATTTTCGGAGCCCTTTCTTCCTTAGGTACTGTATTGACACTGGCAGGTATTGCGGGTATTGTACTGACCATTGGTATGGCCGTGGATGCTAACGTTATTATCTACGAGCGATCAAGGGAAGAACTGCGCGCCGGAAAAAGTCTCAAGACCGCGATATCCGACGGTTTCAAAAACTCCTATTCAGCGATCATTGATGCGAATATCACGACGATCCTTAGTGCTATGGTGCTTGCCTATTTCGGGTTAGGTCCGATTAAAGGTTTTGCAGTCACCCTTTTGATTGGTGTGGTTTTCTCATTCTTCACTGCGGTAATTGTTGGACGCCTGATTATTGAATGGTGGGTGGCAAAAGGAAATACAATCGGATTTTCTACAGAACTCACTAAAAATACAATGGCCAATCTTAAAGTTGATTGGTTAAGTAAAAGAAAAATGGCATATATCGGTTCAGCCATTTTTATTACAATAGGTGTAATATCGATGTTTACCCGTGGATTTGAACTTGGTGTGGATTTTAAGGGAGGATATTCCTACAATGTGCAGTTTGTTAATACATCAAAAGTGGATATCGAACAACTTCGTACCTCACTGACTGCTTCTTTTGGAGGCACACCTGTGGTGAAAGCCATCGATGCTGTCAACACCTATAACGTGACCACGAGCTACCTGATTGATGACAATGCAACTGATGCGCAGACACAAGTAAGCACTAAACTATTCGAGGGTGTTAAAGCCGTCGCAGGAGGTGATCTGACCTATGAAAACTTCATGAGAACTGATTATTCCGGCACGCATATCACCAGCTCAGCCAAGGTTGGACCGACGATCGCGGATGATATCAAGAAGAGTTCTTTTTATGCGGGTATAGTTGCCTTGCTCCTGATTTTCGTTTATATTCTCATTCGCTTCAATAAATGGCAATATTCATTGGGTGCTGTACTGGCCTTGTTCCATGATGCCCTGGTAGTGCTTTCTGTATTCTCCATCTTCCGTGGATTGTTACCATTTTCAATGGAAATCGATCAGACATTTATAGCGGCGATATTGACGGTGATTGGATATTCTATTAATGATACGGTGGTTATTTTTGACAGGATTCGTGAGAATTTTGGTTTATATACAGGAAAATCCAAAAACGAAATTCTCAACATGTCGCTCAACTCTACCATGAGCCGCACATTGATTACGGCACTGACCGTCTTTTTTGTGGTCCTTGCCTTGTTTTTCTTTGGAGGGGCGAGTATCAAAGGATTTTCCTTTGCGCTGTTGGTCGGTCTGATTTCAGGAACGTACAGTACGATCTTTATTGCTACACCGATCCTGGCAGACCTTACAGGAGATATCAAGGCTAAATCGACTGTAACGCATAGTTTTAAGCGTACAGCCGAAACCAAATAAAAATTATCGCTATTGTAAAGAAGGGGTGGATCGATTCAAATCGGTCTTCCCCTTTTTCTTTGCCATTATTCAGCCATTTGGATTGAATAGATGTATTATTTTGCAACAGTACATTGCTCCTGACCGTTAATACCCATGATGCGTAAAATATTCCTTTTTACATCCGTATTGATGCTGCTATGGACGGCTTGTACATTCACTCGTAAAGTACAAACCGGGATGCAAGCCTATGAAGTTAAACAGTTTTCTGTCGCGACCCAATTGTTTGATACAGAATATGAAGCCAGCCGCTCTCAACAGGACAGGGCTCAACTCGCCTTTTATAACGGCGAATCATATTCATGGTTAAACGACCCCGCTTCGGCCTCCATATGGTATCTTAAAGCTCACGAGGCTGGTTTTGGCCCTGATGCGCTCAATCGATATGCAGATGCCCTCAAGCAGCAGGAAAAGTATATTGAGGCGATGATGGCCTATGAGGACCTTTTAAAAAAATCACCCGGCAATGCAGGCTATCGCGCTAATATTACATTGTGCAGGCAGGCCATGGAATGGAAGAAAAACAAAAACCCTGCCTATGAAATAAAATCTGTTCCATTCAATACGACGGCTGCTGAGTATGCTCCTGTCCCCATTGCGCCTGATCAGGTACTCTTTACTAGTGACAGAGAATCCAAAGAATCAGCAGAAAGTTACCTGTGGACTGGAAGAGCTTTCTCAGATCTTTATGTTTGTAATACGAATACACAACAAATTACTCCCTTTAATCCTGCCATTAATTCACCGGATAATGAAGGTACAGCGGCATTCAGCCCTGATGGCAAAATGCTTGTTTTTACAAGGTGTTTTGCAGGCGATACGTATGACGCCTGGTGTAAAATCATGTATAGTTATCTTCAGGGTGTTGTCTGGTCTGAGCCAATTCCTTTTCCTTTTATGCAGGAAAAAGTCAATTACGGTCATCCTGCTTTTGCAGCCAATGGCACGACATTATTCTTTTCTTCTGATGCCCCGGAAGGGCAGGGAGGAAATGATATTTATTTTACCCAGGCAGACGCATCAGGCGGATGGTCAGATCCGGTCAATCTGGGTCCGCTCGTCAATACCATAGGACAAGAACAATATCCAACCGTATTTAAAGACACCTTGTTTTTTTCTTCTGACCATCTCGCCGGACTTGGCGGACTTGATATTTTTAAAACCTATCTGAATCAAAATAACGAATGGGTTTCACCCATTAATTTACGGTCACCTGTCAACAGCGGTGGAGATGACTTTGGTTTCGTCGTTGACACTTTTGCATCTCCGAAGGTGAACATTTTAATGGAAGGATATTTTACATCATCGAGAGGAGGCGTATCAAGGGGGGATGATATTTATGCATTCTCTGTGAAAGGACTTACAACGGGAGACGATGTTGCTGTTACACCAAAGGAAGATACCATCCCTCAAAAGCAAATCGATTATCAGCTCTTTCTATCCTTGCGTGTGATGGAACCTCAGTTTGAAATAAAAGACGATCCGAATAGTAAAAGAACAGGAAAAAAATCATTACCCAATGGTCCTGTCATTGTAACGGAAGGTTTGACAGATCAGCGTTTTGTCACAGACGAGCTTGGACAGTTTCTTATCAAACTTGAATGGAATAAGAGGTATACGTTTACAGCGCGTTACAGAGATCACCTTGCTGCGGTATATGAAATAAATACAGGCGAAGTCGTACGTGATGAGAACAAGCCGATCATGACCATCAATCAGATACTGGAACTGGATCCGATCTTTAAAAACAAAGAAATCGTGCTGGAGAATATATTCTATGATTATGATCAGTGGGCCATTCGGGAAGATGCCAGACCATCATTAGATCAACTTTCCATCATCATGAAGACAAACCCTTCGATCCGGATACAGTTGTCCTCTTACACAGACTGCCGAGGCACCGATGAATACAATATGGATTTATCTCAAAAAAGAGCTCAGGCCGCAATCGATTATCTGATGTCCGTAGGCATACCTGCCAGACGATTGGTCGCTCAGGGTTTCGGTGAATCTAATCTTTCGGTCAACTGCCCATGTGAGTCCTGCACCGAAGATCAGCATCAGGAAAACAGGCGGACGACCTTTAAAATCATCGACTGATCAGATCACGATATTAACCATTTTTTCAGGTATAATGATGACCTTTTTTATGGTTTGCCCTTCAAGCCATTTGATGATATCCGGTAATTCTTTCGCACTGGCTTCAATAATATTATTTGGTGTTCCGGCGGCCAGTGTTATTTCACTCCGTTTTTTACCATTGATACATACCGGATACGTAAAACTGTTATTCACCAGCCACTTTTCATCGTGAATGGGAAATTCAGACCTATGAACGGAGGTGGCATTGCCTAGAGCTTGCCAGAGTTGTTCTGTAATGAAAGGTGCGAAGGGTGCAATTAACTGAACCAATGGGCTAAGGATAGTAGCAGATCTTTCTTCCGTCCTTCGTAATTCATTTACACAAATCATAAACTGGCTGATAGCCGTATTAAATGAAAAGCGTTCAATATCTTCATTCGTCTTTTTGATCGTGGCATGTAGTATCTTATGCGATGTTTCTTTCGGGGCATCCTGTGTGACCATCCACTCATCCTGATCATTGTAGAATAAAGACCAGAGTTTTCTTAAAAATTTGCTGATACCTTCAATGCCCATCATATCCCAGGGCTTGGATTGCTCGATCGGACCGAGGAACATCTCGTACATTCTAAAACAATCTGCTCCATACTTTTCAATGACATCATCTGGGTTGACCACATTGTGATAACGCTTCGACATCTTACCTACTTCCGAAAGTGTATAGAAGAGGGCGCCGTTAAGTTCCGTTGCACTAAAGATTCCATCTGCACATTCAAAAACGGCATCAGCATATTCCGGCCTCCATTTCAGGAATGCTTCTATACCACTTGCATCAAGATGTGAACTGGGTTGACCATACGCCGTAACAAAACTTATATGCACTGGAATGGCGGATAATAAATCTGAAGGTATTTCTCTGGAAGCTACAAGTTCCGAACTGATAAAGTGTGCTTTACCATTCGTGCGTTCCTTAAACAATAGTAAGCTTTCTACGACGCCCTGGATCATTCCCTGATTCACCAGTTTTTTAAATGGTTCCTCCGTGGGTACATAGCCAAGATCATAAAGGAACTTATGCCAGAAACGAGAATACATCAGGTGGCCTACGGCATGCTCTACGCCACCAACATAAAGATCAACATCCTGCCAATAGTTTATGGCTCTCGTTGAAGCAAAAGCATTTTGATTCAACGGATCCATGTAACGGAGAAAATACCAGGAAGAACCGGCATAGCCAGGCATCGTATCTGTTTCCCTCGAGACACCTGGCGTAGGTCTCGCCCATTGATCCAATCGAGCCAGTGGGGAGCGGCCATCAGGAGATGGTTTGAAATCATCAAGATCAGGCAGCGTATGAGGCAGTGATGATTCCTCCATTTCGTGCACAAGACCATCTGCATCATAATACACTGGGAAAGGCTCACCCCAATAACGCTGGCGACTGAAATTAGCATCACGAAGTCTGTAAGCAATTTGCCGAGTGCCCAGTTTGTTTTTTTCAAGGTAGGCAAGCATTTCCGCAATCGCAGCATCAATGCTCCGTCCATTTAGAAAAGAGGAATTCATCAGGATTCCTTGCTTGTCTTCTATGCTACTATTGACCTCTGCGGAACGATCGATGATTTCCACAACAGGTAATTGATGCTGTATTGCGAACGCAAGATCGCGTTCGTCATCACCTGGAACGGCCATAATTGCACCAGTCCCATAATCTCTCAGCACATAATCTGCGATCCAAACCTGAATTTTATCTCCAGTCACCGGATGTAGTGCATATGAACCTGTCCATGCTCCGTCAGTTGATTTTTGACCGGCAACTTTTGTCTCTGCCGATTTCGCTTTTGACTTTTCAAGGAAAGCATTGATTGTTTCTTGCTGAGATGCAGTAGTAATGGCATTTACAAGTTCATGATCCGCAGCAAGGACAAGAAATGTACATCCGAATATAGTGTCAGGTCTGGTGGTAAATACTTTTACAGACTTGGCGGTTGAATCAGCAAAGCTGAAATCTATGAAAGCGCCCTCCGATCTTCCAATCCAGTTGCGCTGGATGGTCTTCAGACTTTCACTCCATTGAATAGTATCCATTCCTGTAAGCAACCGTTCTGCGTATGCTGTAACGCGTAGTGACCATTGCATCATTTCTTTCTGAATTACGGGAAAGCCGCCACGCTCACTCAGCCCGTCCTTAACTTCATCATTGGCGAGTACAGTACCTAATGCTTCGCACCAATTGACATGGCCTACTTTTCTATAGGCAAGCCGGTAGTTCATCAGGATGCTTTCCTGTTCCTTCGCACTCATTACCTTCCAGATGTCAGCGCTAAAAGGTGTGTGTGCTGAGGCAGCAGCATGGACATCACTAATACCGGATTTTTCAAATAGCGAGATCAGCGAGGTGATAGGCATGGCCTTGTCAGCAGATTTATCATAGTAATGTTGGTACAATTGCAAAAAGATCCATTGGGTCCAACGATAATAGGAAGGGTCATCCGTGCGGACCTGGCGGCTCCAGTCAAAGGAGAAGCCAATATTGTCAAGTTGGGCACGATATCTGGTGATATTTTCTGATGTGCTTTTGGCCGGATGCACACCGGTATCGAGAGCATATTGTTCGGCAGGAAGTCCAAAAGCATCATAGCCCATCGGGTGGAGGACATTGAAGCCTTTCATACGTTTGTATCGGGAATAGATATCACTGGCTACATATCCGAGCGGATGGCCTACATGTAGTCCTGCACCAGAAGGGTATGGGAACATGTCCAGCACATAAAATTTGGGTTTTGAGGTGTCTTCCGTGACTTTATACAGCTGATTGGCCTCCCATATCTGCTTCCACTTTGCTTCTAACGTATTGTAATCCAGTTTCATATTGCCCTTTTTGCTCTTCGGGAAGGCAAAAATAGTCAGAACATAAGGAATCCACTAAATTCGTTGTTAAGTAACCTGACTTTAGGAAAAACAGCTAATCATTTCTGACGACCTTAGTTTACTTAACTTTTAGCGATTTCAATCACCAAACCTTTTAATTTTCATGCGTAAGTTCATTTTTACATTGATTCTACTTCTGGCAGGGTATGTCGGGTATATGTATTTTTTTGGGAAAGGGGAGGATCAAGCTAAAGCCGAAATCATCGTCAATGAAACGAAAGATCTTGGTAAAGCGGTAGGCGAATTCCTGAGCAAGCAAAAAGATAAATACGATGATGGCGAATTTGATCGCCTTATTGATAAAGTAAGTAAATCACTTGAAAAATTAAAATCAGGTTCCGGTGAAAAGACTGAAGAGGTAAACGACAATCTCCACGATCTTCAAAAGGAACTGAAGCAAATCGATCCGGAGAAGCTGAATGAAGAAAACCGTAAGGCCCTTGAGAAGCTGATCGAAGATGTTGATCAGCAGTTAGAGGAAAAGTAAGTGGAGAAATTTATCCGGGTTCCAGAGTGTGCTGAAGGATTGGGAAATTTTATCTTTTGACGCCACTGCTCATCGAAATGATCCCGCAACAATTGTCACTACTATTTTTCGAAATGAAGTGAATTAAATTTAAAATTCGGGCCCTGCTTTAATTTGCAGTATTTCCCTTTGAAATGATCCCTTTAGAATTTTTATTCTATAGCTGTAATTTTCGAAGTAGCCTTGACACCTTTAAAAATTAAACCTTCTTTAATTACGATTTACCATTTAAAGTGTCATGTCTTATCACACCCCTGTATCGCTCTTAACCGATCAAGCAGAATATTTCCCTTATAAGAAAATTCTTCTTCACTATGGAATGCTTCCAACAGGATGTAATGATAATCATCATCAGGGGTAAACTTAATTTTGTAAGTTCCCCAGTCTTCATGCTCGATCAATGGGCTTTCGTAAATCAATTGATCTTTATGACACTTCGTTTTTGATATCCAGACTCTTAATTTGATTGGACCGCTAAATCCTGAATACGTCCCGGAATGCGCGAGATCCAGCGCCCATGCATAGCAACTTCCTTTTCTCAAAGGGGATGGAAGCCTTTGGCCAATGGTTTCCCACGTATTGTTTTGCCTGGTGATCAAGCCGAGATATGTTTCTCCATCAGAAGAAGGATTATAAACTCCCCAAGACCCGGGAAGTATATCCGGAGTAGTACCTTCATTACAAGCCATCCATCCTTGAGGCACAGTGGCATCAGCCGGTTCACCCTCAAAGGACGCATTTGAAATCTCAATATGCTGCCCATACAAGCTATAGCTTCCCGTCCATCCCAAAAGCAGTGCACAAATCATGTACTTCATCATCGTAAGGTAAGGTCAAATAGTTTCTGTTGCCAATTCCCTTAATATTAGTCTCCTTTTGCTGATTTTTATCCTCCCTGTTCCCTGCTCCCTGCTCTCCCGCTTTTCGGCTACACAGCGGGCGGGATCTACGCTGCGCTTCGACCTGTTCCTTCTTCCTTCCCTGTTCCCTGCTCTCTGCTCCTTACCCCGTCCAGATTTTTTTTCAAAATCTGTCTCCCCTGTGTTCCTCCACTTCGTTGCTTTCAGCAACATGGCTCCAAAAACCCCGGGGTTAATAGTTCACGCTGATAGTTGAAAATTTCCACTGTTCCCTGCTCCTTACTCCCTGTTCCCTGTTCCTTACTCCTTACTCTCTACTCTCTACTCCTTGCGCTTCGCCCTCTGCTATTTAAAATTTATATTTGTACCCAATGGCTGCTGGCAGAATTATCCTTTCTGAACAAAAACTAGACCTCGTCCTCGACAGGTTGACGCACCAACTCATTGAGTATCATGGTGATTTCACCAATTCCTGCATCGTTGGGATTCAACCCAGGGGTAAAGCACTGTCAGACAGAATGGTAGCAAGACTCCAGAAAATAGGTAAGTTGAAGGGTCTCCAATATGGCCTTTTGGATGTGACTTTTCACCGCGATGACTTCAGGACCAGGAATGGACCGCTCAAAGCCAGTGCCATGAAGATGGATTTCCTGGTCGACAACAAAAAAGTGATCCTGATCGACGATGTCCTTTACACCGGTAGGACCATTCAGGCAGCTATATCTGCATTGCAACATTTCGGACGTCCGGAAAAAATAGAACTTCTGGTGTTGATAGACCGCAGGTTTAATCGAGATCTGCCTATTCAGACAGATTATGCCGGAATGGTAGTCGATGCACTTGATCAGGCTTATGTCAAAGTGGAATGGAAAGAAGATGCAGGCGGAAAAGTGAGAATCTATGCCAGCAAAGAAGATGTAAAATAAACGTATGGCCAACCAACAACTGAGCACAAGACATCTCCTGGGGATCAAATACATCACACCTGATGATATCGAACTCATTTTTGAGACCACAGATCAGTTTAAAGAAGTCATCAATCGCCCGATCAAAAAAGTCCCTTCGCTCCGTGACGTAACGATTGCCAATCTCTTTTTTGAAAACTCTACCCGTACAAGAATATCTTTTGAATTGGCCGAAAGGAGACTCAGTGCCGACACCATCAATTTTAGCGCCAGTTCTTCATCCGTCAGCAAAGGAGAGACACTCCTTGATACAGTCAATAATATCCTTTCCATGAAAGTGGATATGGTCGTGATGCGTCACCCTGCACCTGGAGCCCACATGTATCTGTCGCAACGCATCAGCGCCAATATTATCAATGCAGGAGATGGCACACATGAGCATCCTACACAAGCATTACTTGATGCGTATTCAATCAAAGAAAGGCTCGGAAGTGTTCGTGGTAAAAAAGTAGTCATCATCGGGGATATCAAACACAGCAGGGTAGCGCTGAGTAATATTTACTGTCTCAACAAACTTGGCGCTGAAGTAAAGCTTTGCGGACCTCCCACCTTAATGCCAAAACATATCGAAAGCCTTGGCGTCAAAGTAGAACACAATCTGAAAAAAGCGCTGGAGTGGTGCGATGTAGCTAATGTGCTCAGAATTCAATTGGAAAGGCAACAGACGAAATATTTTCCTAGTCTTCGTGAATATTCTATGTATTACGGACTCACGCGTGACGTCTTAAATTCACTCTCAAAGCCTATAGTAATCATGCACCCCGGGCCGATCAACAGGGGTGTGGAGATCTCAAGCGATATCGCTGATTCAGAACATTCCATCATCCTTCAGCAGGTTGAAAATGGTGTCGCGGTGCGCATGGCTGTCCTCTATCTGCTGGCAGATAAAAGAGGGTAGAAGATAGGTTCATCATCCGAGCGGGGACTTTTTTGATTTTCATTGCCAACTGCTCTCTCGCTGCGATCTGCCCTTTGCCCTCTGCCTTAGCCTCCCCCTTTTTTCCTCACTTCCTCAGACTTAGCCTCCACTTCTTTTCGCAATCCTTCTTTGAATGCGATGACGAGTTCAAGTACATCTGAATGGGTTGTACCAATTATCTGAGCGGCTAGTATGCCAGCATTTTTAGCACCATTGACTGCTACAGTAGCTACAGGAACCCCTCCAGGCATTTGCAAAATAGATAACAATGAATCCCATCCTTCTGTCGCATTGGAGCTGGACTTGACAGGCACACCGATGACTGGTAGTGGAGTGAGGCTTGCAATCATCCCCGGAAGATGGGCCGCACCACCTGCACCTGCAATAATGACTTTAATACCTCGCGTATGTGCAAGCCTGGCAAAGTCTACCATCTTTTCCGGAGTCCGATGTGCGGAAACAATATCCAGTTCAAAAGGGATTTTAAAATAGGCCAGCATTTCTGCGGCATGATTCATAACAGGCAGATCTGAATCTGATCCCATGACGATACTGACTAGTGCTGTGCTCATGAAATAACCTTGATATGGTCTTTTAAAAAATTAGCTGTCCGGATAGCCTGGTTAACATTTCTGTTGGCCACAGTGATATGACCCATTTTTCGAAACGGCTTTGTTGTTTTTTTACCATACAGATGAACGTATACAGAACCCAGACGCAAGGCTTGTTCAATGCCTATATATTTCACAGGACCTTCAAATCCTGGTTCACCCAGCAAATTGACCATAACAGCGGGCAATTGTAATTGCGGATCAATCAATGGAAGATTACAGATGGCTAGTAGGTGTTGTTGAAACTGACTTACATTGCAACATTCAATTGTATGATGTCCGCTGTTATGCGGTCGCGGGGCCACTTCATTGATCAACCAATCGCCTCCTGTGGTCAAAAACATCTCTACGGCCAGCAATCCACAGATATCAAGAGATTCAATGGCTGCTTGTGCGATTTGTGTTGCTTCCAGTTCAAGGGCCGGACCTAATCCACTTGGACAATATAGATACTCCACCAGGTTGGCCTCAGGATGAAAGGCCATTACAACGGGTGGAAAAGTTTTGATTTCGCCACTTAGGTTTCGGGCAGCGATGACGGCTACTTCTGCTTCAATCTCGATAAGTGGTTCGACCAGGCTGGATCCATCAAGCAAAAGCGAGAGGTCCTCTATCTTTCGCACTATAGTCACTCCTTTGCCATCATATCCATCTGTACGGAGTTTTTGTACAAAAGGGATTTCGATTTCACCGTTTTGTAATGCTTCGAGGATTTTTTCCTTTGAAGTAAAAAGCAGTTGAGGTGCTGTAGGCAGCCCCTGGTCAATAAAAAACTGCTTCTGAAGTGCTTTGTCCCGGATAATGGCAAGTGCTCCTGGGGATGGATGAACGATCTTCCCCATTTTCTCAAGTTCAATAAGAGCTTCGAGGTTCACTTTTTCGATTTCGATCGTGATCACATCGACCTCTTTTCCAAAAGCGAGTACATCCTCGTATTTTGTATAATCTCCTTTCACAAACCGATGAGCAAGCCGCGCAGCAGGATCTTCAGAAGATTGGTCAAGGACAGCCGTTTTCCAATCCCAGGCTGAGGCAGCTTCGCAAAGCATTCTGCCTAATTGGCCACCACCGCAAATGCCTATTATTTTCCCGGGTGTTGAAAAAGGATTGGTAATATTCATTAAAACTAAAATTGGACTGCAAAACTATAAATTTTTACCGCCGTCAGCCCGAATAGTGGGCGCAAAAGCAGTTATCTTTAAACCCATGAAGGATATTGTGTTCAAAGAGGCAAGGATTATCAACAGGGGTAAGATCACAGAAGGTGATATTCTGGTCAGAGATGGTAGGATTGAACGGATTGATACCACTATTGAGGTCAATCAGGCGGTGACAGAAATTCCGATCAACGGCCGTTATATAATTCCCGGAATTATTGATGATCAGGTCCATTTCAGAGAACCGGGATTGGAGCATAAAGCCACCATTTACACTGAATCCAAGGCTGGCGTCGCTGGTGGTGTGACCAGTTTTATGGAAATGCCAAACACAAGCCCACCTGCCATTACCCAGGAGTTGCTGGAGAATAAATACAAAATCGCTTCTTCCACCTCTTGGGCCAATTATTCTTTTTTCATGGGGGTAACCAATGACAATCTGGACGAAGTGTTGAAGACCGATCCGGCAAACGTCTGTGGAGCAAAGGTTTTTATGGGAAGCAGCACTGGTAATATGCTGGTGGATAATAAAGAAACCCTTGATAGGTTATTTGCATCCTGCCCCACGCTGTTGGCGGCACATTGTGAAGATGAAGACACGATCAAGGCTAATATGGCAGAAGCTTTAGAAAGATATGGTTCAATGATCCCGCCATCTGCCCATCCATGGATCAGAAGCAGAGAAGCTTGTCTGCTAAGTTCTTCGATGGCTATAGAACTTGCCAAAAAACACAATACAAGGTTTCATATTCTTCACATTACCACTAAAGAGGAAACCGGTTTGTTTCAAGCAGGACCTGTTGGAGAAAAACGGATTACATCAGAAGCGTGCGCTCATCACATGTATTTTTCAGACAAAGACTATATCAGCCTTGGCAATCAGATCAAATGTAATCCTGCTATCAAAACTGAAGAAGACCGGATTGCTATCCTGCAGGCCGTATTGGATGATAAAATTGACATTATTGCATCAGACCATGCTCCACACACATGGGAAGAGAAATCAGCACCATATTCAAAAGTACCAGCAGGCCTGCCATTGATTCAACACACCTTGCAGATGATGCTTACCCATTGGAAGGAAGGCCGCATTTCGTTGGAGCGTATCGTTGAAAAAATGTGTCATGCACCTGCGGAATGTTTCAAGATCGTAGGACGTGGATATCTTGAAGAAGGTGGATTTGCAGATATTGTGTTGTTGGACCTGACAAGAGATACCAAAGTGTCAAAACAAAATATTCTTTACAAATGTGGTTGGTCACCATTGGAAGACCAGACTTTGCCAGGCACTATCCTAGGTACATGGGTAAATGGTGTTCGTTTGTTCGATGAGGATGGAGTGACTGGTGAACCCGCTGGCAAAAGGTTGCTTTTTCACAGTTGATCCATTCTTATCTATATTCAGGTCAATGTAGTAACCGATATGAATATTGTATTAGGGTTTTGTGGACCTGTATTAGTATACTGCGGCAAGTTGGCGGGCATAGGCGGCTCCGATGCCTTCTGAAGCACCGGCCACTAAAGCCATTGAGCCGTATCTTTCTTTTAAGTTCATTGCCCGGATAGCGTCTAAAATTCCTTTTAATCTGATATAGTGAAGTAGCATGATGGTTTTTCCATCCCTGATTTCACCATCTGTAATCATCTGCATGGCCTTGTCAATATCGATTTCAAGGACGTCGATATTTTCCTCTTGGATGCCTTTGTTTTTAGGCCAGAGTTCATTTTGAATTTAGTAGGCAAGTTGAATTTCCCTTATATTTATTGCGTAAATCAAATTTTATAAATCATGAAAACAATTGCATTAGGTATATTTTTTGCGCTGACCATTTCGGCGGCATCCGCTCAGTCTCAGGCTGAAGCTTTTATTAAGGAAGCACAACAATACCTGGTCGAGAAGAATTACCAGCAGGCCCAACTCAGTCTGCAGGACGCAATCAATGATATCAACAATATTATCGCTGTCCATATCGGAGAAGCGTTACCCGTGGAAATTAACGGTCTGAAAGCCGATGAAGCCGCAAGTGTCAATAGTGGAGCAATGGGCATGATGGGAGGAGGTATGTCCATATCAAAAAATTATACACATCCTGCAAAAAAGGAGAATCAAGCTGAAGTCCTGATTCTGGCCAATTCACCCATGCTGGCTTCCATCAATATGTTCATGTCAAATCCTGCTATGTTGGGTGAAGGGTACAAGAGTGTGAGGGTCGGACCACGCAGGGCAATCCTTAAGTCAGAAATGGATGATTATTATGACAACGGTGCTTCTAAGAAAATCCGTTCCAGTGAACTTCAGATTCCATTAAGTCAAACTTTGATTACGATCAATCTAAAGGGATTTGCCACCGAACAGGAAGAACTTGCTTTTGCCACCAAACTTGACATTGATAAGCTGAGTGCTTTGTTGGGTAACTAAGAGGCCTGACGTCTTATCAGAAGTTTACTTTCAACCCAACGTTAAATGTTGCAGGCATTCCAGGTCTCAGACCCGCTGGACGCCTGGCAACATTATATACTTCATTCGTAAAGTTGGTTGCATTGGTGAAAACTGAGAAGTAATTGTTGAGGTGATAAACAGCACTTGCATCAAAGGCCAGATAGGAATCAGTTTTCTCATTTACAGGAATGTCACCTTGCCCAGGGCTTGTGCGCATCTCATCGATGTACCGGCTGCTCAGATGAATGCCAAATTTCTTATGCTCCAGACTAATACCCGCCGTTAGTTGATTTTGTGCGAGATAGGGAAATTGGTCACCTGCTGTCACCGTACCCCAATCCTCAAACGAGCTGATAAAAGAGTTTTGAAATAGGGCATTCGTGAATGTGTACGCAATGGTGATCGGCATTGTAAATTTAGTTTGAGGCCTGAGGGAAAGGAGGTCATAAGCCATCATGAATTCAATCCCACTAGCATTGACTTCCCCTGCATTGAATAAATCTCCACTACCGGTACCTCCGCTAGCTGACAGATCCGAACCCAGTAAATTGGTATAATGATTATAAAATAGGACTATTTGACCTGAAAGCGCACTTCTGTTGTATCGAATACCCAACTCGTAATTGACACTGTTTTCCGGAAGTGTTTCATCCTTTACTCCCGGAGGAGAAAACCCCTTATGGATACCAATGAACCCACTCAAATATTTTGAATATTGGTAATCAATCCCGATACCCGGGATGAAAACACCAACATGATTCATGCTTTCTTTCAGGTTGGTTCCGTTTCGGTCAGGATCGCTTTTGCCGTAATTCATTTCTTCGAGTAATATATTTTCATAACGGAGGCCAGGTATCGCTGTAAATCTTCCATGTTTTAATCTGTACTGGATATGGGTAGCGAAAGCCTTTGCGCGCTTCACTAGATTACTTTCAGTACCCGGAATGCCAGGTGTGGTTAATACCATCACACCATTTTCCATAGCGTAGAGATCGTCCCACTGAAATCGATCGATTTCGTCTGTATGATAACGAATGCCAATATTGATGTCATGTGTGATGGCATCGGTTACAAAATTGAAATCAAGCACAGTCTGAATACCTTCTGCATAGTACGATCTGTTATTAGCCCGGACAGCAAGTGAATTTGGATTAACACTAGTAGTACCTTTCAGGATTGAAAATGTCTCCCCATATGCGGTCGGGTCTTCCAGTATCTTTCCGATTGATGTTTTAATTCCGGTACTGTCCGTTACGTTATCCAGTTTATACCAGTTTCTGGTGAAATCAGTACGGTAAGCCGTGGTAGTAATATGGAAAGACCTGGACAGATTGATAAAATGGGTTATGGAAAATTGGGTTTGATCCGTTTTCATGAGGTCTTTTTGAGAACCGGAATATCGTCGGTAAGGATTTGCCGTAAAATCTTCTTCTGTAAGACCCAGGTATGTTTCATGGGAGGTCTCTGTTGCTTTACCGATTTTAAAAGTTACAGATTGATAGGTTTTAGCATCAGGATTTGTATTTATTCTGAACTTGGCCAGGTAGTCCCTTTTATCGAAACCAGTTTTTCCGCCGCCTTCTAATTCCTTAAAGCCTTGCGATCCATATTGAAATCCCTCAGCCAGATACGCTATGTTTTTATGGGCATTACCTACATATGCATGAATATTACTACCTCCATAACTACCTCCGATGAGACTGACTTTGCCGCTGAATTCAGTTGGAATCTGGGTGGAGATCAGGTTGATGGCACCTCCGGTTGTGAAGGGCCCATATTTTATCTGAGAACTTCCTTTTAAAATTTCAACCCCCTGCATCCTGCCAATGGTTGGAAAATAATAGGCTGCCGGATCCGCATATGGGGCAGGAGCCATGAGCACCCCATCTTCCATAATAGTTATTTTAGAACTGCGTTCAACCCCGGTGCCGCGCAAGCCAATATTGGGCCTGAGACCAAAACCATCCTCTTCCTGGATATTAATCCCAGGAACCGTTCTTAGTGTGCGATTAATATCCGTGTAGGAAAATTTTTCTATTTCCCTGGGTGATATATAGTGTACGGAACCAGGTATTTCTTTTAATCCTGAATGTCCCTGGGTCATGATGACAGTTTCACCTAGCACTGTTATAGATTCGATCAGGTAAAAATGATTTATAAGGGTATCTATAGAGCTGATCATGATTTCTTTTCGGATAGTTTCATAACCTATATACGATACCACCAGTTGATAAGTGCCGAAAGGGATCCCAGTCACCAGGAAATTCCCCCTGCCGTTCGTCGAGGATCCATATCCAGTTTTCTCAAGAAAAACGCTTGCGCCTGGGAGTACAGTTGTACTATCTGACATTAATATCTTTCCTGTCAGCGTAGCGGTTTGTGCAAAAGAATTTGAAAGTAGAGCTGAGGTGATGAAGATGAAAATTGCTTTTCTCATGGATTGCTTTATTCCTGTTTTTACATTAGCGGCTAAGGTACTATTTAGAGATTATCTAAACAAATATAAAGACTAATTTATCTTTTTATATTGTCTTATAGCACAGAATATCAGCTGTTTAAATATAAATTAATTTCTTTTCTGAGATTGTTATACCATTGGTGGCAGTAGAAAGGTATATTTATTGACTGGTTTTTGGCGAAATTGTTTAGCCCAAACTTCATCTCATTTCCCGTACCGTTCAACCTATTTAGGCAAGGTTTCGAATGTAGATCTGATCTGCTTTTAGGTACAAAAGATTTATGCTCCCATTCCGGATTTGTTTTCATTTTTGCATCAGCCGCATTTTGAATTTCTGAAGGCTGATTGTCTCCGGTAAATACAAAAATAGACCCCATGCTTTAAAATAAGATGAGAGCAGCTATGCCCACAAAGCCGTTGCCAATAAAACTCATGTTTTTTGATTTGAAGTTTTATAAAATACTAATTTTAATAAGGGTTTTCAAGGATAACCGGCTCAATGCCGTAGAATGGTGTTTTCTCCTCCAACCCTGGAATGACTTGACGTTCGTAGCGGGTGGCGCAGAGACGCTGTTGGTTTTTCCTCCTTCTTTCTGCCATTCCGCCTTTTCAGCCTGTTTGGCCCTTCAGCACTTCCTCCAAACTTA
>JBBRDL010000065.1:0-21617 GCA_038203965.1 Chitinophagales bacterium
TGAAATCAAACCATTTGACCCGCCTTTACCTTCCTCAGATCAACTGGTTGGAATAGCCCATCAAATAATGGATTCGCCCAATATCGCTTCCAAACGATGGGTATATGAGCAATATGACCATACTGTGCGTACCGGCAACACCAATACCAATGATCCTGCTGATGCTACAATCGTAAGACTAAAAGACAGTGAAAAATCGCTGGCGGTGACTGTTGATTGCAATAGCGCTTATGTTCATGCAGATCCTTATATCGGTGCAATGATAGCTGTATCTGAGGCTGCGCGTAATATCAGGTGTTCAGGGGGCATCCCATTAGGCGTGACCAACTGCCTTAACTTTGGCAATCCTTACAATCCTGAAGTTTATTACCAGTTTGTCAATGCTATCAAAGGTATGGGAGAGGCTTGCAGAAAATTCGGTACGCCTGTCACCGGAGGAAATGTGAGCTTTTACAACCAATCCGTACTTAAAGACCGGACGGAACCGGTTTTTCCTACACCTACGATAGGAATGGTTGGCCTGGTAGAAAAAAAGGAGCATGCCACTACCCTATCATTTAAAAAGCCAGGGGACTTGATTCTGATGCTTGGAACCATACCATCCAACGCTCATGGCTCTGTGTACATTCGTGAAATACTCGGTCAACGATTGACACCTTGTCCTGAATTCAACCTCGATCAGGAGTTCACTCTACATGAGGGGATCAGCCAGTTGATCAGTCATGGCCTCCTATCAGGTGCACATGACATTTCTGAAGGTGGCTTATTTACATCCTTAACTGAGAGTGCTATGGCCGGTTCACTTGGTTACTCGGTTTCATTACCGGAGGGCGTTAGGAAGGATATTTTCTTGTTTAGTGAAAGCCAGGGACGCATTGCGGTCACAATCGATAAGGAAAATTTAACGCGAGCAGAGGAGCTCCTCACTAAACAACAAATCCCTTTTATACGTTTAGGCACTGTAAGTCTTCCGGTTATGACAATAGACGATCTGAATTTCGGACCTGTGGCGCACTGGAAAACCCGATATCAAAATGCACTATCCAACATACTAGAACAATAAGTTTAAAACCATTTATTACCTATGAAAAATCTTACAATCGGTCTCTTTATCCTGACGATCATCAGCATCGCTTCCTGTGGGGCGATCACCTCAAAGGGGACGATCATCACCGGCACCATTTCTGATGCACCCAATATGAAGGTGTATTTGGACAAAATGGGGCCAAGCAGCAATACAGTAGTCCTCAGCCAAGGTGATACGGATGCCAATGGCGATTTCACTTTGAATCTTGAAGAAACGATCGAACCCTCGATTTACAGGATTCGTATCGGTGCCGGCAAAACCTTTCTTGTACTGGAAGATGCTTCTGCTACAGTCACCATCAAGACAACACTTGAAGGCATGAAAACCGATGACGTAGAGGTAAGAGGTTCAGAGAGTGCAAAGAATTTTATGGAGGCGATGAATCTCCTGTCAACCAAAACTATTACTGCTGAAGACGTAAAAGACTATATCAAAAACACGCCTTACCCCATGGCCGGCATGCAAATGGCTATCAATGCATTTGGCAACAGGCCTGAGTTTTATGACATTCATAAAGCCGCAGCAGCCCTCTTGGTTAAAAAATATCCTAATCATCCTTATGCCACCGAGTACACCACTTTTGCCGCCGGACTCGAGCAAGCTGCAAAACAAGGTCAGCCCGGAGAAGCTATCCAGGTCGGCATGCCTGCTCCTAATATCACCTTGAAAAGTCCGGATGGAAAGGATTATTCTTTGGCCGACTTGAAGGGTAAAGTTGTATTACTTGATTTCTGGGCATCATGGTGTGGCCCTTGTCGTAAGGCAAATCCGCATGTGGTAGATGTATACAACAAATACAAAGAGAAAGGCTTTACTGTTTTTAGTGTTTCACTGGATGGCATTGACAGTCGTTCGAAGGCAAGATATCCTGATGAAGCACAATTTCAGGCAGGTCTTGAACAATCTAAAAAGAATTGGCTTGCCGCGATTGAAAAAGATCAGCTCACCTGGCCATATCATGTCAGCGAGTTGACCAAATGGGATACACAGGCAGCCAGACAATATGGTGTATCGGGAATTCCTAAAACATTCCTGATCGGCCGTGATGGTAAAATCGCTGCTGTCAATCCACGCACAACACTTGAGGAGGAACTATTGAAAGCTCTATAGATCAGAAGCATAGACAAAATAAAAAAGGCAGGATGATGAATCCTGCCTTTTTTATTTCCTGTTAAGTTAAAGTTCGTAAGGTCTAAAATTTAATAATCTTTACTGTGATGTCATGTTTCTTGGTCAATCGTTCTGCAAAAGCAAAACTTCCTGCAGGAGCTATGAGGATAAGTCCTCCCCCTTTATTTTTTCCAAGGATGCTCAATAGCTTCCATTTGCTGACCGTCTTTTCAGCATCAGCATCTTTCCGTACGACTTCGATGTACCATCTGCCATTCCTTTTGAGGGCTGTGATGTCCGGAACAAGCTTATCATCACTGTCCATGTTACTCAGACCCGAGGGGGTCTCATAGCCTTCTATATTGGCTTTGATCTCGGAATACCCATTACGGGCAACCCAGGTAACCAATATCTTCTTTATCAGCTCTTCATCTTTACTCATAGGCACTGCCAATACTTCCATAAATGATCATTTCTTAGGACATTGCGGGAGGACAAATATAACAATTTGATTATCAGGGCAAAGTTTATATTTTCAAAATACCCTGAATTTTAGGCCAACTTTTGTTCCAATTATTCAACAAATGGCTCAACCCCCAATTGGTGCAAAAATAGCAAAGATGTTTTCTACCGCTGACAAACATACTACAAGAGGGCTACTTTTCTCCCATCCTTGCCACCGCTTAGAGGTGTTTAGACTCCTACAAATAAACTCCAAATAAACACCATAATTAACTATATAACAATTGTTTATGATAAATATATTAACGTAAATGTGCTGTCATAAAAATCATTATCAGCTATAAGACCGTTTCAACATTTTATTCTACCCAAATCCTTTATTCCTCTAGCTGATCATTCGACATTGAAATTAGGTAAAGCGCAATTTTAAATCGTGGGGCGCATTAAAGAAATTTTGAAAGGACAAAAAAAAGCCGCCCGAAGGCGGCTCAAAAGACTATTACAATCTCACCCAATGTAATTAATTAGAAAGTTGATCAGTGGTTTCTTGCGTTAATCCTGTCAACGATGATTTGACAGCACGATGAACCTCATCAACTTCAGCTGAGATCGCTGCCCAAGTTTCCGGAGTAGCTGTTGCTACTTTGGCACTGGCTGCATCCAGGTCAGCTTGAAATTTTTTGTACGTCTCCAATTGAGTTGTAAACTCCGCTTTAGTAGCATCAGTTGCTGTAGCCAGCGCTGCTTCCAACTCTGCAATCTTAGCTGCAACACCCTGTGTCAAGGCAGCCATATTCATCGCAGCCGCATTTTTGTTGCTGGTGTAAATAGAATCTGCAACTGTCTCAACGCTAGATGTTTCTGTGCTTGATGTGTTAGCATCTTTGCAAGATACCCAAGCAAGAGAGAGTAACATTGCGAATGAAAAGAATTTAATGGTCTTCATAATTAAATAGTTATTGAATAAAAAGGTTTGACTACAAAAGGAAACTAGAGCGGTTGCCCTAGTTTCGATACCGCAAATAAACGGCAGATTATCCGCTATGTTTCAAGCTTTTACAAATAAGCATTAAATTCAGTAGATACCTTGACCTCAAGGTTCAATTTTCTAATGTAAAACCCTGAATTGTTCGCTGATTTAGGCAGCTATTTAGCCTACATTAAAACTCAACAAAACCCTTTAAGTGATCCTCAAGAGTCTTGAGTGTCGGCGCGTGGTTGATTAGGCCCCGATCATCCATGAGTTCATTGACCTGGCTGACTGGTAAAAGACGTGGATAAACGATAGACTTCATGTGGAGCAAAATCCCTGCAAGGTGATCCATACCCCTTATATTTCCGGATCGCCCGTTGGCAATGCCTACCAGCATAGATTTTTTGAGTTTGAAGGTCTCATTATACTTACGGACTGAAATGGCATCGATGAAGAGCTTTAAGACCCCGGGAAAGCTCCCATTGTACTCCGGAAGAATCCAGATAAATTTCTCTGCAGGTACCATCCATTGGTCTTGCATCATGGCGACCTTTTCAGGGAGTTGATCCTTCGCATATGCACTGGTAGTGAGCAGTTCGGGAGGAATATCTACCATACTTACGTAACCAATCGGTCCACCGTACTGGTCACTGAGAAGTTGAACGATGTGTCTTGAAACAAACTCCGTATTGCTATCGGGTCTATTGGTGGCTTGTATAACAGTGATCATCCTTTGACAGTATTGGCCTCTAATACAAGCATAATCCGCCAAATGTTCTGCCAATAGCCGTATTTTTGCGCCCCCGATCGATAGGAAAGGTTTTAAACCCTAATAATAGCAGGTATTCCTTCGATTCGGATTCATGATCAATAACATCCATTTTGGGAAAAATAGTAGCCATAGCCAATCAGAAAGGAGGAGTCGGTAAAACCACCACGGCTATCAACATGGGCGCATGCCTGGCCATTCTGGAAAAGAAGATTCTTTTGGTAGATGCAGACCCGCAGGCTAATACCACCTCAGGACTAGGTGTCGAAACACAGCCAGGTCAACCCACCATCTATGATTGTATCATCAACAATATACCAGCCTCTAAGGCGATCCTACCCACCAATACGCCAAACCTTTTTATCCTGCCTTCTCATATCGATTTAGTCGGCGCAGAACTTGAATTGGTATCCAGAATGAGAAGAGAATATACGCTCCAGGGTGTCCTTGACAAAATTCGGGACGAGTATGACTATATCCTTATTGATTGTATGCCATCCCTTGGCTTGCTCGCTGTTAATGCATTGACTGCTTCCGATTCGGTACTGATTCCTATCCAGACTGAAATATATGCCCTGGAAGGTCTGCAGAAGTTAAAAAACACGATATCTCTCGTCAAAGAACATCTCAACCCTAAACTTAAAATCGAAGGCATCGTGATGACCATGTATGACAGTCGCCTCAGATTAGCCAACATGATCCTTGAAGAGGTCCGTCAGAATTTAACTGACCCTTTATACACCACGATCATCCACAGGAACAGTAAAATCAGTGAATCTCCAAGTATGAAGGCCCCGGTTATCATGTATGATGCTGCCAGTACTGGCAGCATGAATTTTATGAATCTGGCTCTGGAATTTCTTAAACGGAATGATGATGGCAAGACGTGAGATGTGAGATGTGAGATGTGAGATGTGAGACGAAAGATGTGAGATGTGAGATGTGAGACGTGAGACGTGAGATGATTGACAGGGACTTGAATGAAACTTGTGCTGACAGAACGGTTGGTAGGCTTGGACACACTATGGGGGGCGGACATGAAGGTGGATGAGGCAGTCGAAGTGTAAACCAAGGATATGCCTAGCAGTCCGAACCAGTCGAATTATGATAAGTGAGAATCTATATTCCGTTTATAATAAATACCAACAATGAATACAACTTAAAATATACTTTTTCAAATAATGTCACAACAACTCACCATTCACCGCACACCATTCACATTTAACGCATAATTAAAATGTCAAAAGAGACCAACAAAATGCAAATGGGCAAAGGCATCCGCGCTCTGCTGACCAATATTGAGGAGAGGGGTACAGCGCCTACCGGGCAGGAATTGCGAGAACTATCACGGGAAACCCTTGAGGTTGCTGTAGAGGCCATTGAGCCGAATCCATACCAACCACGGACCGACTTCGATGAAATTGCTTTGGAGGAGCTGACTCAATCCATACTTATCCATGGAATCATCCAGCCGCTCACACTCCGCAGATTACATGAAGGCAAATACCAATTAATCGCCGGTGAACGCAGGTGGAGAGCTGCCCAGAAGGCGGGACTTCAGAGTGTTCCTGCTTATATCCGCTTGGCAGATGACCAGGGTATGCTCGAAATGGCTATCGTGGAAAACATACAACGGGCAGATCTTAATGCCATGGAGATGGCATTCAGTCTCCAGCGACTGATTGATGAGTGCAAACTCACCCATGAGGAATTATCAAACAGGGTTGGAAAACAAAGAAGTACGGTGTCTAATTTCCTGCGTCTCCTAAAACTACCTCCAAAGATTCAGGATGCTTTGCGTAAAGAACAGATCAGCATGGGGCATGCTAAATCAATTGCCGGGCTCAATGAAATAAGTTCACAATTGATGGTTCTTGGTGAAATTATCACGCGTGAGCTGAGCGTAAGAGACACAGAAAAACTTGTGGCCAAATACCAGGATACCGGGAGCAGTAAAAAACAAGAATCTACAACAAAAAAATCCACCAATACTCAAAAATCAGCTGACATCAACTCCATCGAGCAGCAATTGAGATCATTGCTCGGGGTCAAGGTAGAATTGTTGCGCCAGGAAAACGGAAGCGGACAAATACGGGTTCCTTTCAAATCAGACAAGGAATTAAACTATATACTTGATCTTCTTGAAGAATTGGATTCAAATAAATAATATACTCTAACCCCCTCCAGCTCGTTTATCATCAGGATGAAACCACTTTATATACTCTTCATCTGGCTTTGTTTTATCTGCCTTTCTGTTCCGTGCGTTACTGGACAGGTCGCTGCTGACAGCCTTGTACTGGATTCATTGCAACGTGAAACAATTGACAGTATTGAAGCAAAATCCATCCTGAAGAAAGAAAAGAAAGGGTCGATTTTCAGTGGTCGGCCTGGCAAATCAATGTTGATGAGTCTCGTCATCCCGGGTGCAGGGCAGATCTATAACAAAAGTTACCTACGAGTTCCTTTCGTATGGGGAGCTGTGGGAGGGATGGGGTTGCTGGTCAATTATAACACCGTTGAATATCAATGCAGAAAAGCGGCTTATGAAGCAAGTGTAGATGGGGTGCCCTATGTTCCGCCATGTAAAGATTGTCCTGCAGGTCTATTGAATATTACCGATCCCGGAAGACTAAAAGCACTGCGCGATGAAGCAAACAATGCCAGACAGCTTTCGATCGTAGGTTTAAGCCTAGTGTGGCTCGCCAATGGTATCGATGCCTTTGTCAACGCCCATCTCAAGGAATTTGATATTGATGAAGACCTTTCGATTCGGGTGGGCACCAAGTTTGACAATGATCCAAACAGCCCAATGCGGATGGGGATTTTTGTCGATTTTTAGCACTCCTCTTAAAGAATGTCAGAAAATTATACTCCAAATTTCATTTTAATCTACTCGCGCAGAGCAGAAGAGGTACAGTAAAAACCACCAGTTTTGACAACTGCTGTTTCACATTAACCTCATCTGATTTTCAATTTTTTTCGACCTTGCCCGGGGTGAGTAGTATCGATTTAGTATAGGGATTGTTTATATGGCTGATAGCCACTATATTAGCTTCATTATTCATCCTTCTAATCCCATAGCTATGAATAAAATGTTCTTCAGCTTACTCATTTTGGGTAGCTTTTTGAGTTGCCAACTCGAAGACACAAAAAATTCCTATTCCATTTCCGGATACTTCAGTACGCCGGAAGCAGATAGTATTTGGATGTATTTCCCGGTCTCACTTGCATCAAATGATTTGATTATAGCTACAACAGAAGGTTATGCCTTTCAATTTGATAATTTGGAAGAGGGACAGTCTTATACTGTCAAACCACTTCCAAATACGCTCGAAGGCAGATCGGGAATCTCTACTATAGATAAGGTCAGCATCGAGAACCACATTAAAGGGCTCCTAACGCTTTCTCTATTTCAGCAAATAGCAGCGGATGTAAATTTGGACAACGTAATTGATGAAAAAGATCTGGCTCAGATCACTGCATGCATTGTCTCAAATACAGATTGTCCAAGCTGGCGATTCGTGTCCCCGGATTATAATGGACTAGGCAGTGGCTACATTGATCAGTACATTATTGACAAACTCTTTTCTGATCATCACATATCCTTTATTCCCATCAAACTGGGCGATGTAAATGGCACAATCTTTCCATAGTTGGAATTGCAACTTATTTATTGATCCAACCTTCTTTCAATGAAACGGTTTGATTGAACACCAAATGTCCGGGTATGGAATCCCTGTCAAGCGTAAAATACCCTTGTCTTAAAAACTGGAACCCTTCCCCTACCCTTGCTTCAACTAAAGCAGGTTCAAGTTTAACATCATGAAGAATGGTAAGTGAGTTAAGGTTAACCTTAGTGAGAAAATCGACTCCTTCTGCTAGTGGATTTTCTGTTGTGAAAAGTCTGTCATACATCCTGATCTCCCCGTTGACAGCGGTTGGTGCATTCACCCAATGGAGTGTGCCTTTCGCTTTTATACCGCTGGTGTCTGAGCCACTTTTAGAGTCGGGATAATAGGTGCAAATGATTTCTTTAATTTCTCCTGTTGCTTCATCCAGTATCGCATTTTCGCAGGTAATAATGTATGCGCTCTTTAATCGAACTGTAGCTCCCGGTGAAAGTCTGAAATATTTCTTTGGCGGATCCAACATAAAATCTTCGCGTTCGATATAAATCTCGCGGCTGAAAGGCATATTACGATGACCCGTAGTGTCGTTTTCAGGATTATTTTCGGAAGGAAGTAATTCTGTCTGGCCTTCCGGATAATTTGTAATCACTAGTTTGATTGGATCCAGTACTGCCATTCTTCGAGGAGCTGAATGGTTTAGCTCGTTCCTGACGCAGGATTCAAGCAATTCAATTTCAATCCAGTTGTCTCGCTTAGCCACACCTACTTTGTCACAAAACGTCCTTATAGCTGCGGCCGGATACCCTCTCCTGCGCAATCCGCTGAGCGTAGGCATACGCGCATCATCCCACCCGGTGACGAAACCTTCATTGACCAATTGCATCAACCTTCTTTTGGAGGTGATCATATAGGTCACATTCATCCGGGCAAATTCAATCTGCCGGCTTGGAAAAATGCCAAGCTGCTGGATGAACCAATCATATAAAGGACGGTGATGGATAAACTCAAGCGAGCATAAGGAATGTGTAATGCCCTCGATACTATCACTTTGTCCATGGGCGAAATCGTACATTGGATAAATGCACCATTTATCTCCGGTACGGTGATGATGTTGGCGTTTGATTCTGTAAATCACCGGATCACGCATGTGCATATTTGGAGAAGCCATGTCCCCTTTCACTCTCAGTACACGCGAGCCATCCGAAAACTCACCTTGTTTCATACGCACAAACAGGTCAAGATTTTCTTCTATGCTTCGCTTGTGGTATGGACTTGCTTTTCCCGGTTCGGCAGGTGTTCCTTTTTGTTCGGCGATTTCATCCGGTGTACTGTCATCTACATAGGCGAGACCTTTCCTGATGAGATCCAACGCATATTCATATAATTGGTCAAAATAATCTGAAGCATAATACTCCCTGTCCTCCCAGTCATAGCCAAGCCAATAGATATCGGCTTTGATTGCATTGACATATGCTATTTCCTCTGTAGCCGGATTGGTATCATCAAATCGAAGGTTTGTCTTCCCGCCATATTTTTTGGCCAGTTCAAAATTGATACAGATCGCTTTAGCATGTCCAATATGCAGGTACCCATTGGGTTCAGGAGGGAAGCGTGTGTGTACGCGGCCTCCATGCTTCCCATTGGCAATATCCTCTTCAATAAATTCTTCTATAAAATTGAGTGATCGTGGCTCTTCCATATATTCTTAAACGCAGTTGCGTTGGTTGATTCTTTATAGTAAAACATAAAACGTTTGAAATCCCATTTTGACTATACTCACTTTTTCCGGTTGCTGAGCCGAAGCATCATTTTCCGATTGCTGAGGTAGCCGAAGCATCATATTTTATTTACATTCTTTCCGGCATCTCAATTCCCAGCAAATCCATCGTATGTTTAAGCATATCGCTGATCAGTTTTATTAAAATAAGACGAAATTCTTTTGCAGCTTCGGTTTCAGCCTGAATGACTTTGATATCATGGTAATACCGATGATACTCCTTTGCAAGAGCATAAGCATAGTTGGCTACTAATGCCGGGCTATACTCTTTTGCGGCGCTTTCAATGACATGCCGACATTGGCCAAGCATATTGAGTAATAGTTTTTCATCTTCATTCAGCACGTATCCTTCATAGCTTCCGCGATCATCACCAGCCTTTCTTAAGATGGATTGTATTCGCACAAACGCATTCTGAATATATGGACCGGTTTGTCCCTGGAGATCGACAGAGGCTTTAGGATCAAACGTCATACGCTTCCGCGGATCAACTTTGATGATAAAAAATTTAAGTGCTGCCATGCCTATCCTTCGTACTATTTCCGGATCCGTCATTTCACGGTCTGCTGCAGCTTTTCTTGCTTCTTCAATAACATCCGCCATCAGATCATCTGCATCTATCACGGTTCCTTCCCTCGACTTCATTTTGCCTTCCGGCAAGTCAACCATTCCATAGGATAGGTGATACAAACCTTTGGCATAAGGTGCCCCCAGTTTTGCCATAATCGCAAAAAGTGCCTGGAAATGATAATTCTGCTCATCGGCTACCACATAGACCATCCGTTCAGCATCAAATTCCTCAAAACGTTTCTGAGCAGTGCCCAGGTCTTGGGTCATATATACAGACGTACCGTCACTCCGCAAAAGCAGCTTATGATCCAGGCCGTCTTCTGTAAGATCAACCCACACTGATCCATCTTCCTTTTTATAAAACACACCGCGTTTTACACCATCTTCAATCAGGTCCTTACCTAGTAGGTAGGTATTGCTTTCAAAATAAAGTTTGTCAAACTCAACACCGAGGCTCTTGTACGTCTCATTGAAACCCGCATACACCCATCCGTTCATTTGATTCCACAACTCAAGTGTTTCCGCATCATGTGCTTCCCATTTGAGGAGGAGTTGACGTGCATCACTGCCTAATTGGCTTGCTGTATTAAAATAGTTGTTTTTGTATCCTTTAAAAAAATCTGCTTCGGCAAGGTCCTTATCCTTTCGGTTTTCAAACAACTCCTGTGCTTCAGAGGAAGTTTGCCATGCTTTATATTCTGCGACAAATTTCTTTTCAAACCTTACATACCAATCTCCAACGAAATGATCGCTTTTCATTCCGACCATTTCAGGGGTCACGCCCTCGCCAAATTGTTGCCATGCAAGCATGCTCTTGCAAATGGCAATGCCCCGGTCATTGACGATCTGCACACGATGCACATCATGTCCGCAGGCTGAAAGTATTTTGTAGGTTGACCACCCGAGGAGAATATTCCTAATGTGCCCGAGATGAAGAGGTTTGTTCGTATTAGGTGAGGCAAACTCAACCAGTACTTTTTCCCGGGATTGGACTGGCTTCCAATAACCAGGATGCGAACGCATATGGTCCAATACGGTCGTCCAGTAATCAGGAGCAAGCGAAATATTCAGAAAACCTTGCATTACTTCTACACCCGCCACCCATGGCCTGGTGCGCTGAACAAATTCACCGACAGCAGCTGCAATCTGTGGTGGAGTCTGGCGGAGCTTTTTGGACACAGCAAATGTCACCAGGGTATAGTCCCCATTATGCTCCTTCTTGGTGGAAGTCACCAGGAAGTCTCCGGGTGAAATATCCACCTGATAAATTTCCTTCACGGCCTCCATGGCTGCGATTTCTATTTCTTTAGTTATATCTGTCATGTAAGTGGGCAAAGTTACGATCCTGCGTCAAAAAAGCTGAATACACTTTGACCATAGTTCCTAGACTCTTTAAACCCCACGGTTTTATCGAATGATTTGGTTGAAATATGTTCCAAAACAAAAAAACCTGCTGGTTTCAGGATTTCAGCCTCCAGCACTAGGGATGGAAACGTCTCTATCCCTGACATATCGTAAGGAGGATCAGCGAAAATATAATCCCAACGACCAGTAGTCTCCCTGACAAATTTGAATACATCACTTAAAACCACTTCAATAGGGCAATTCCATTCAGCGGCAAAGGAGCGCATAAACCTGATACTGTCTCGGTAACGGTCTACATAGGTAATATTCTTGCAACCTCTTGATGCCAGTTCTATACAATGGATTCCTGTTCCCCCAAACAAATCGAGTGCACTTGCACTTTCATAATCAAGCCGGTTATCGAGAATATTAAACAATGCTTCACGGGCGAAATCTGTGGTAGGCCTGACCGGCCAGCCTTTTGAAGGTATTTGAATTCGTCTCCCACGCCATTGGCCGCCTATGACGCGCATGTCCGATGCTCAGCTATTAGGATATGTAATTCAGGCAATGTCAGTTGATCATGCATTTTAAAATAAGGCTCCTGAGGCATTTCAAATAAGGAATGCTCATCTGCCATCGTCAGTAACCAGTTTTCCTTTGGCCTGAGCATATTGTGGCAAGCAATCATGTAATAGGCCAGATCTCCCTTGTCCTGAATGAAAAAATTCTTAGAAAACGTGAGCTTCCCAGAGGTTTCGCCAATGATGATGAGCGTATTTCCTGTGACGAAGTAGAACAACCTTGAATGTTCATAAGCACCAGGAGGACTGATTTTACAGATCGCATTCCATAATAACGATATCAGGTGGATGTGTCCGGCATTGCTGTAATATTCTCGTAAAACATTGATCGTCCCCGTAGGCAAACTGTAGGCTACAACCATGCCGTCATATATTGCATCCGATGATAAAGTATCGCCATTTCTGATCCTGAGATAACGCCCTGCAATCTCTGACAATCTTTCCTGGGCGGAATAAACTTCGGGGATCAATATATTTGGCCTGTCCACGACAACCACCGCTACATCATTAAAATGGTCAATAAGGGAAGGATTCTCATTTAGCGCTGAATCAAGTGCATTGGAAATCTGGTCTTCCAAAAACACACCTTGAACCTGGAAACTTGATCTCCATCCTCTAATTCCTTCTTCCGGTTGATCCAAAAGCCGAAGCCCTACCTTATCACGGGACAAGGAAATAATAAGTTCGGGTGGGTTGGCCAGATTGGACATCAGGATTGAATCATTCAGCTCTTCTTTTCAAAAAACGAGCCAACAATGATAGGGAAAATAGCGTAAAAGGAGGGGAAAGCTGTAGGCGTAGGCGAAGGCTGAGGTTATAGGTGAAGGTTGAGACAGAGGGAGTTTGTTTGAAAAAGAACAATTTGCTTTTCTTCGTCTTGAGCATAGCCTTAATCCTAATGGCTATTTTTGCCCCATGAAAGACGGTAAATCCTGTTTATTAGCTATTGAATCCTCGTGCGATGATACTTCGGCTGCTGTGCTCATGAATGGCCAGGTATTGAGTAATATCATTGCCAGCCAGGCTATACATGCCAAATATGGCGGAATTGTGCCTGAAGTGGCTTCCAGAATGCACCAGGAGAATATTACAGTGGTAGTTGATGCCGCCCTACAACAGGCCAACACTGCGGTTACTGAACTTGATGCCATTGCCTGCACCACAGGTCCCGGGCTGATGGGTTCGCTGACCGTTGGGTTGAGTTTTGCTAAAGCGATGGCGCTTAGCCTGAATATTCCCTTTATTGCTGTCAATCACATGAGAGCTCATGTACTTTCGCATTTTATCGATGACCCCAGACCGAGTTTTCCTTTTTTATGTCTGACGGTTTCAGGAGGACACACCCAGATCGTTTTGGTACGTAGTTATTCAGAAATGGAAGTGCTGGGGCAATCCCTGGATGATGCAGCCGGTGAAGCCTTTGACAAATCCGGTAAAATCCTTGGCCTACCCTACCCGGCAGGCCCTATAATAGATCGACTTGCTAAAGAAGGAAAACCAATTTATCCGTTCCCCATTCCACAGATTGAAGGCCTGGACTTTAGTTTCAGTGGTGTCAAAACATCCATCATGTATTTTATCAGGGATGAAGTAAAAAAAGATCCTGCTTTTATTAAAAACCATATCAATGATCTGTGTGCAAGTATCCAACACATCATTGTTGAAATTCTGGTACGCAAAATAATTTTAGCCGCGCAGCTGCATGGTATAAATGAAATCGGAATTGCAGGTGGTGTTGCAGCCAACTCAGGTTTGAGGGAAAGATTGACAACGCTGGGAAAAGAAAAGGGTTGGAATCTATATTTTCCAGCTATGCAATATTGTACAGACAATGCAGGAATGATTGCTATGGCTGCATACTACCTATTTCTTGAAGGCAACTTCTCACCACTTGATACCAAACCTTTTGTGCGCGGCATGGAATAGATAGGAGTTAGGAGATAGGAAGAATAATGAAGAATGAAAAACGAACTATAACCTATGATAAAAAAAAGGCGATGAGCATGCTCATCGCCTTTTCAATTGATAATTCAAATCACTAATTAATTTTTATTATTATCCATCTCTTCAAACTCTACATCGGTGACGTCACCTTCCTGGCCCTTGCCATTTGAAGTGCCTGAAGTACTCCCCTGGTCCTGACCGGCCTCTTGTTGACCTGCCTCTTGCTGTGCCTGGTATATATCCTGGCTGGCAGCCTGCCATGCGGCATTGAGACTTTCTAACGCCGGATCAATACGGTTTACATCCCGGGACTCATGGGCTGATTTCAACGCTGCGAGTGCTGATTCGATGGAAGATTTCTTATCCTCCGGTATTTTATCGCCATAATCTTTAAGTTGCTTTTCTGTCTGAAAGATCAAGGCATCGGCACTATTTATTTTTTCTGCTTGTTCGCGTGCGAGACGATCTGTTTCTGCATTGGCTTCTGCTTCAGCTTTCATCCTAGCGATTTCTTCTTTGGACAAACCTGTGCTTGCTTCAATGCGGATGGACTGCTGCTTGCCTGTACCTTTATCTTTTGCAGATACACTTAGTATACCATTGGCATCAATATCAAACGCAACTTCTACTTGTGGCATTCCTCTTGGTGCTGGTGGAATCCCGTCAAGAATAAACCTGCCAATCGGCCTGTTGTCTCTTGCCATTTTCCTTTCACCTTGCAATATGTGTATTTCAACAGACGGTTGGTTGTCAGATGCTGTGGAGTATACTTTTGACTTTTTAGTAGGGATGGTGCTATTGGATTCAATCACCACATCATATATCCCTCCCATGGTTTCAATTCCCATTGAAAGAGGTGTTACATCCAGCAACAATACATCCTGCACATCTCCACTTAATACACCACCTTGTATGGCAGCACCAATCGCAACCACTTCATCCGGATTTACACCTTTGCTTGGTTTTTTACCGAAAAACTCTTCAACGGCAGCCTGAATACGTGGTATACGTGTAGAACCTCCAACGAGGATGATCTCATCAATTTCTGTTTTGTTTATGCCTGCATCACGAATGGCATCTTCACATGGTCTCAGTGTCCGCATCACAAGTTCTTCTGACAGCTGCTCAAACTTCGCTCTTGTCAGTTTCGTGTCGAGATGTTTTGGAACTCCATCCACTGCCGTGACATAAGGAAGTGTGATGCTCGTTTCTGTTCCACTGGAAAGTTCGACTTTAGCTCGCTCAGCAGCTTCTTTGAGACGCTGCAGTGCCATTGGATCTTTCCGCAAATCAATTGCTTCCAGCTTTTTAAAATCTTCCGCAAGCCAGTCAATAATCACCTGGTCAAAATCATCACCTCCGAGGTGTGTATCACCATTGGTTGATTTCACTTCGAATACACCATCACCAAGTTCGAGAATGGATACGTCAAAGGTTCCACCACCAAGGTCATACACCGCGATAGTCATGTCCTTATGCTTTTTGTCAAGGCCATAAGCCAAAGCAGCAGCTGTTGGTTCATTGATAATACGGCGTACATTCAGACCTGCGATTTCACCGGCTTCTTTGGTAGCCTGACGCTGCGAATCATTAAAATAAGCAGGAACAGTTATCACTGCATCCGTTACTTCCTGACCAAGATAATCTTCGGCCACTTTTTTCATTTTTTGAAGGATGATAGCTGATATTTCCTGAGGAGTATACTGACGGCCATCAATTTCTACTTTAACGGTATCATTGGGTCCGGCTTTCACGGGATAGGTTACGCGACCGGCTTCTTTGGTCACCTCTGCAAAGCGATTGCCCATAAAACGCTTGATGGAATACACTGTGCGACGGGCATTAGTGATGGCCTGCCTTTTAGCTGGATCCCCAACCTTTCGTTCACCATTATCCAAAAAAGCTACTATAGACGGGGTAGTTCTTCTTCCTTCATCATTGGCAATAACCGTTGGTTCATTACCCTCGATTACAGCAACACAAGAGTTTGTGGTACCCAGGTCAATTCCGATTATTTTACTCATACTGTTCGTTTTTTTTATTGATTTCTAAACCTGTTTTCTAATACGTTTACCTTCTATGATCAATGGTTATGCCATGCCCTTTTGAGCCGGTTTTATATGCCAAAAAAGGAAACAATCAACAGAAAATGACAGAATTAGCCATAAAAACTGCCAAATAGACAGTACGAAGCTAAAGACCAAAACGTGAAAGGCAAGCTGAAAGGAATATCTTATTGGAAATTGAGATCTCCGGTGATAGTTCCGTTTTTCAGGCTGTCGAGGGAAGCATTTGTAAGGCCAAAATCAACGTTGTTAGACAAATTGCGGGATGTAAAAATGCCTCTGCCTTCTGAGAGATTGGTATACAATGGGATATCCTGCGTACTGGTGATCCCGTCATTTGCACCCAGGATAGTTATATATTCTTGGAGTTCTTTACCGCCACACCATACAATGATGTCTATGCTTTCAAATAAACGGATGGCCGATGGATCCACCTCAATATTAGCGCTGATGGAATTATAAAATTCTGCACCATCCATTTCATGTTCACGGTCTTCCAATCCCTGGGCTACTGTCCACTGAATCGATTTGAACACATTGATATTCCCTGTCTCAGGTGTCTTTTCGTAATAGTTGAAACGCATCTGAAGATCATACACTCCAGCAGCTTCGATCGGATTCCAATTGAAGAAAAATGTGACATTTTGCTTAAATGACAACAAAGAACCAACTGGGGGATTACGCAACACCGGAGAAGGAAGTATAATTGTTTCAGCAGTGACAGGGTCAGTCTGGTCATTTCTCTGGAGCGAAAACTGATACTTATCGCCAACTACCAGGTTGATCTGATTTGCCTTGATTTTATACAAGTAATTCGGAATTTCAGCGAATGCACCGTCTGACCTTGGATAGCCTTCTGTAGTACCATCCACTCTGGCCAGTGTGTAAACCTGTCCTGTGGTGATCCGCTTGAGCGTCACTACAGCATCGTCATAATAAAGTGAATCAGGGATTCGGGCTATAACATTAGCGGAGATATTTGGGTCGAGAAACGCCTTTTCAACCCGGATATAATGAGCCGTATCACTTTTGGAAAGGAATCCCCACACAATGGGTATGTCCTTCCATTGGTCAGTCACCACTAATTCATTATCACATGATGTGAAGAGAAATCCTGTAAAAAGCAGCCCAAACATCCATTTCATGGCGCGAAAATAGGGTTTTATCCCATCTTAAGGGTAGAAATGCTTACAAAAGAATGCCTTCAGGCAAAAGGCCTTTCTTTGAAATCCTGAATTTATCTTTGACGCACCAATTCAATTAACAATCCAGAATCTACGCTTATGTCAGTTCATAGTAAAGCCAAACGGATAACGACCCATACCATCCAGGAGATGAAAGGCGCCGGAGAAAAAATTGCCATGCTTACGGGTTATGATTTTTCGATGGCCCGGATTCTGGATGATGCGGGCATTGATATCATCCTCGTTGGTGACAGTGCCTCTAATGTGATGGCAGGCCACGAAACCACACTTCCGATTACCCTTGATCAAATGATTTACCATGCCTCTTCAGTGGTGCGGGCTGTTTCAAAAGCACTGGTTGTCGTTGACCTTCCTTTTGGTAGTTACCAGGGGAATAGTAAATTGGCGCTGGAATCATCTGTCAGGATAATGAAAGAGTCCGGGGCACACGCAGTAAAACTTGAAGGTGGTGCTGAAATAGGGGAATCGGTTAGCCGTATACTTTCTGCGGGCGTTCCGGTGATGGGTCATCTAGGCCTTACCCCCCAATCCATTTATAAATTTGGAACCTATGTCGTCAGGGCTAAAGAAGAAGAGGAGGCAATTCAATTGAAAAGAGATGCTTTATTACTGCAGGAACTTGGATGCTTTGCACTAGTGCTTGAAAAAATACCTGCAGCACTTGCAACGGAAGTAAGCAAATCATTGGGTATTCCTACCATAGGAATCGGGGCCGGCTACGGAACGGATGGACAGGTCCTGGTCGTCCATGATATGCTAGGGCTCACGCATGATTTCAATCCAAGATTTCTGAGAAGGTACCTGAGTCTGTATGATGAAATACATAAAGCTGTAGGGGAATATGTACAGGACGTGAGGTCCGGCGACTTTCCCAATGAAAATGAACAGTATTAATAGACACCGTTTTTATTACTATAAAATCATATCTCTTTGAAACGTATTTTGCTGTTTGCAGGCTTCGCTGTGTTATGTGTTGGTGGGTACTTCGGATACCAGTTTTACCATAAATCTTTTGCCATCAATACACCTGCCTCACTCGTCAATAACATATTGCATATCTCATCAGGGGCAGTGCTGGAGGATGTCATTGACAGCCTGCTCATCAATCATCAGATTCTCAATGAAAAACATTTCAGGTGGACTGCAGGTAAAATGAACTATCATGATGAGACCATACGGAAAGGACGGTATGTTATTCCGGCACCAGCAAACAACAAAACAATTATTTCATTATTGCGTGGAGGTAAACAAACGCCACTTGATCTGACGATTCAAAATGTCAGAACGATCGAACAAATGTGTGGAAGAGTTGCTACCCGGCTTGAGTTTGATTCAACAGCACTCGCTCACTACCTGAACACTTCATTTGATTCACTCGCCGGAACAATTTACGAAACCAGGCTTACTCGTTTTATCCCTAATACGTATGAATTTTATTGGACTGTTACACCGGAGGAGTTTTGTAAAAGGATGTTAAAAGAATATGATCGGTTCTGGACTGATGAGAAAAAATCTAAAGCGGCAGTGATCGGATTGAAACAGGAAGAAGTATATACGCTTGCCTCCATTATTGAAAAAGAAACCAATTACAATCAGGAAAAAACAAGAATGGCTGGCGTCTATTTAAACCGCATTCGTGACGGGATTCCTTTGCAGGCTGATCCTACGATCGTATTTGCACTAGGTGATTTTGAAATCCGCAGGATCCTATATGGTCATCTTGAAGTTGAATCGCCGTACAATACATATCGTAATTTAGGTTTGCCTCCGGGTCCGATTTTTATGCCCGGACTGGCGTCCATCAACGCCGTACTTGATCGGGAGGTCAATGACTATATCTATTTCTGTGCAAGGCCAACTGAAGACGGACCTGGACATGCTTTCGCAACTACGCTGCCTGCGCATAATGAAAATGCCAGAAGATATCAGCGTTGGCTCGATGAACAAGGAATCCGTTAACTTAGAATGCAGGGGTAAGATTAAATTCTACCCTTCTGTTAAGCGTTCTTCCTGAGTACGTACTGTTATCGGCAATCGGTTTGTTCGGGCCGAATCCCTGGAAGGCCATGCGACTTGTTGGAATACCTTTCTGGGCCAGATAATCATAGCAGGATTTTGCTCGTGATTCAGATAGTTTCCTGTTCACCTCAGCTGTGCCTGTATTGTCCGTATGGCCATCGATGCTAAGCTTATAGTCAGGGTACTTATTCATGATGTTGACGATCTGGTTAAGGACTGCATAGCTTTCAGGCACTAGAGTGGCTTTTCCTAACTGGAATTGAACTGCCTTCATTGCAAAGGTCAAAACTTGTCTGTCTGCCTCTTCAATGACAGGGCATCCGTAGTTAGAGATAGGTCCATAGGTCGTTGGGCATTTATCCTTGCTGTCTTCTGTACCATCTTTATCCGTATCGGGACAACCCTGGAAAGCTGCAAGACCTGCAAACGTCGGACACTTATCCAAACTATCTTCTATACCATCTCCGTCTGTGTCGGGACAGCCGTTAAAAGCCGCGAGGCCAGGGACCGTAGGACATATATCTACGCCATCTTTGATACCATCTCCATCTGAATCAGGACAACCGTTAAATTCAAGCAGGCCGGCAAGATTGGGGCAATCATCACGACTATCCTGCACGCCGTCACCGTCCGAATCAGGACAGCCTCCAAATACGGCGAGTCCGGGAACTGTCGGACATAAATCTGATTCATCCAGAATTCCGTCCTGATCTGTGTCCATTTTGGGTAAATCAAGCAAAGGAATGACCTGAACAGAATCTACTTCCTTTCTTCCAAAAAAGTATTTGAATCCTATTCCATGGTTGAAGTTGTTATTGTTTTCTATGCTACTCCATCGAAATTCAGATTGGATATTGAAATAAGCATTCTTTGCTATTTTAACATCAAGACCTATCCCTGCAGGTACCTGAAGATTAAAACTATCCATCCCCTGCCAAACCCCTCCTGCTCCGGCAAGAAGATATGGGTTAAAAACATTTGGATTGGATAATGGGTAGTAATGCAACTGTCCATCAAGACCTATGATGGAGGTATTTATAATCTCATTTGTCTTATTGCTCAATCCGATTTTGACCGGGATATTCACCATAAAGTGCTTTGAAAGAGGGGCGTGAAAGCCAAATTCGAAGCCATCTCGGTAAGCCTGAAATGCGCCGAATTGACCACCGTTTAACGTCTGGTAATCAAGAAAAAGTCTTTTAAAACTAACGCCCGCCGGAAGCTTCTGCGCGGATAAGTCTATGCCGGCTCCAAGAAGGAGTACTACACTAAAAAGTTGAAGTAAATGTGACTTTTTCATAACAGACGTGTTAAATAACAATGATAAAGATATAATGATCTTTTAATATATGATAACTTATTACGCTATGGGTGAGCATATAAGGGCAGAAAGGAGTGAAAAGATACTAAAATCCAGACCTCAGATGGTTTCAAACAGGCCTGTCTTGCGGTTTTTCCTGACATCATCCCAGTTAAACCAACGTCCATTCATTGCAATGTAGACCCCTGGAGGCAAGACCTGCACGAAGGCGAGAGCACTTCCAAGGTTGAAAAAGCCATCTGAGGAGGTCCCAAAAGCATAAGGTATCATCGCCCCGGTAAGCACAATTGTTTTAGGGATATCAGCAGCAGCAATGGCTTTAGCTGTTTCAACCATCCGGTCCGTTCCGTGGGTAATAAGAATTTTGTCTAGCCGACTACGAGAACAATTGTGGACTATGATACCCCGGTCCTCCTCTGTCATTTCCAAACTGTCCACCATCATCAGGGTTTTGACATCAATATCCAGGGAGCACCGGCCGCGCTCAAACATCTCTTTTAGATGAGTTCCTTCAAAATACAATTCACCTGTGATGTAATTGTACTGCTTATCGAAAGTGCCTCCTGTTACAAATACCTGTATCATGGTATAAAGGTATATGTTTAAAAGAAAAGGCGGAGGCGGAGTCTAAGGTCAGGGCTAAAGCTGAGGGGTAGTCAGCAAGAGAAAAGGGGTCAAAAAACAGAAGGGGTTCAAAATGTTGAACGCCTTATTTTTTATATACGTTTAAATGCAAATCAATCCATTGTCAAAGGGGAA
>JBBRDL010000066.1:0-21518 GCA_038203965.1 Chitinophagales bacterium
GGGTCCAAAACAGATTACCCTCCCAAAGCAGCTGCTCCACCGACGATTTCACTCAGCTCTTTGGTGATCGCTTCCTGGCGTGCATTATTGTAACTGATCTTAAGCGCAGACAACATATCATCAGCATTCGTAGTGGCCTTGTCCATGGCTGTCATTCGGGCACCATGTTCAGATGCATGCGTGTCCAGAAGGAATTTTTGAAACTGAACCTCAAGAATGCTTGGAACAAGTGTATTCAACAGTTTCTCCTTTTCAGGCTCGAATATATAATCCACACGCCGTGTAGTGGTGGCTTCGATTTTTGGAACAGGAAGGTATTGGACGGTTTCAGCAAACTGCGTGGCCGCATTTTTGAAACGACCATAAAAAACCATGATACGATCTGTCTCTCCCTTAGAGAATTGATCCATTAATAATCTTGGAACAACCACCGTATGATCAAACTCAAGGTTGTCAAACAGCGTGATATAATCTTTGATGATCGTACAGTCTTTATAATTTCTGCGGAAAAAATCATATCCTTTTTTCCCAATAGGCAGAATTGTAAGCTTTCCTGCAGCACGCTGAGCTGAAAACTGGCTTTCAATTTCTTTTACTGCGGCTTTTATGATATTCGTATTAAATGCTCCTGCAAGGCCACGGTTGGAAGTGATCACCACAAGCGTAACGTGCTGTACAGTGCGATCTTTTCCGAAATTAATGCTCACATCACCCTCAACGGCAGAAAGTACATTTCGTAACATGTAATTGAGCTTTTCCGCATAGGGACGCATGCGTACAATAGCATCCTGTGCCTTTCTAAGCTTAGCCGCAGAAACCATTTTCATGGCTTTAGTGATCTGTTGCGTGGAGCTTACTGACTTCATACGCTCCCTGACTTCCTTAAGCTTGCCGCTCATCTGCTTTTACGTTTAGGGTGATGGTTCTGTTGTGGAAAGTAGATTACGCTTTGTATTGTGTCTTGAGTTCAGCAGCCAGTGCCTTCATGGTGGCAGTATCCTCATCCAGTAATTTTCCTGCGCGCAGATTATCCAATACCTGTGGATATCTTGCAGCAAGGCTGGTCAGGTATAATTCTTCAAATTCCTTGATGCTTCCAATTGGCACTTCTCTCAAAAGACCATTTGTGCCCAGGTAGATGATAGCGATTTGTTTTTCTACAGGGACCGGACTATACTGCGGTTGCTTGAGGATTTCCACATTCCGTTTTCCTTTTTCAAGTACTGCAGTAGTGGCAGCGTCAAGATCAGACCCAAATTTAGAAAAGGCTTCAAGATCACGGTATTGAGCCTGGTCGAGTTTTAATGTACCGGCTACTTTCTTCATCGATTTGATCTGGGCATTACCCCCTACCCTCGATACAGAGATACCTACGTTGATAGCAGGACGGATACCGGAGTTGAACAAACCAGACTCAAGGAAGATCTGACCATCTGTAATAGAGATTACGTTAGTCGGAATGTAGGCAGAAACGTCACCAGCTTGTGTTTCAATGATCGGAAGTGCTGTCAATGAGCCTCCTCCTTTAACCATTGGCTGACCGTTTTTATCCTTTCCGTTTTTCAGACTGTCTGGCAGATCGTTCATCTGACGCGCGATGTCATCATTGTTGATGACCTTCGCTGCTCTTTCAAGCAACCTTGAGTGCAAGTAGAATACGTCACCCGGATAAGCTTCACGTCCCGGAGGACGGCGAAGGAGAAGGGATACTTCACGATAAGCTACCGCTTGTTTTGATAAGTCATCATAGATGATCAACGCTGGACGACCTGTATCCCGGAAGAATTCACCGATGGCAGCTCCTGCGAAAGGAGAATAAAACTGTAGCGGAGCTGGATCCGATGCACTGGCAGAAACAATGACCGTATAAGCCATTGCACCAGCTTCTTCAAGAGTCTTGGCTACGTTTGCTACGGTAGACGCTTTCTGGCCTGTGGCCACATATATACAATAGACAGTTTCTCCCTTTTCAAAGAATTCCTTTTGGTTGATGATCGTGTCAATAGCAATAGCGGACTTGCCTGTCTGGCGGTCACCGATGATAAGTTCACGCTGACCACGACCAATAGGTATCATCGCATCGATAGCTTTGATACCTGTCTGAAGTGGCTCACTCACAGGTTGACGAAAGATAACCCCTGGCGCTTTACGCTCTAGGGGCATTTCATAGGTCACGCCTGTGATAGGTCCCTTTCCATCGATTGGCTGACCGAGCGTATTGACAACCCTTCCGATAAATCCTTCTCCAACATTGATGCTGGCGATTCTACCGGTACGGCTGACGCGTGAACCTTCTTTAATGCCGTCACTTGAACCCATCAATACCACACCCACATTGTCTTCTTCAAGATTCAATACGATGGCCTGAACGCCATTTTCAAACTCCACGAGCTCACCAGACTGTGCCCTGTTCAAACCATACACGCGGGCGATACCATCTCCAACTTGTAGTACGGAACCCACTTCTTCTAATTCCGCGGCGCTTTGAAATCCGGATAATTGCTGTTTGAGTATCGCTGATATTTCACCAGGTTTTACATCCACCATGATTTTTATTATTTAACTGTTGATCGTTATTAGAGTATTATATAGCTGCTTGATAATCTTTTGATGTAAACTCTTTGCGCAAGAGGTCTAATTGATGCTTGACACTGGCATCATACAGTTTGTCTTCAAAGGAAATGATAAACCCACCGATCAGTGTTGCATCCACAGAGGTCTTGAACTGAATATTGTCATGGGTGAGTTTGCTATCTACGAGCTTTTTCCTGATCGATTCAAGTGATTCTGCGGTTAAGGCTTCTGCAGAAACAACTTCTACGATGGTAATCCCCTTGATCACTCTGTACTGATTGATCACTTCATTTGAAATGTCTCCCAAAAGAGCTTCCCTGCCTTTGCGGAGGATAATTTCAATAAAGGAATGGGTGAGCGGATCTACCTTTCCTGTGAAGATCGCATCCAGCACTTTCCCCTTTTTATCAGCATTGATGATCGGGCTCTTTAACAAGAGTGCCACATCTTTGAGCTTAGATACCTCAGCAAAGAATGTCATGTCCTCCACGACCTTATCAAGTTTGCCCTGCTCGATAGCAAGGTCAATAAATGATTTGGCGTATCTGGAAGCTATTCTGTAAGTTGACATAATATGTTTATGGTTTCAATGGCCAATCGTCAGGCGTGAGTCGTGAGTCGTGAGTCGTGAGTTAATTTGAATCTTCCTACGCCTTAGCCTACATCCTTATTTAGCTTAACTTAATATCATTCACCAGTTTCTCTACCAGGCTTTTCTGTTCCTGTGTCTGACCCATTTGTTGTCGGATCAGTTTCTCTGCGATATCAATTGACATCTGACCTACCTGGTTTTTAACCTCAATGATTGCCTTGTTCTTTTGGTTCTCGATTTCCTGTCTGGCATCCACTACAATTTTCTGCGCTTCATGCTTCGCTTTGTCGCGGGCTTCAGTGATCATTTGATCACCGGTCACCTTTGCTTCACGTAGCAATTTTGCTCTTTCTTCACGGGCTTCATTCAACAGGCGTTGATTGTCGCTGCTGAGTTGAGCCATTTCTTCCTTGACTTTTTTAGCTTCGTCAAGGGCGGACTGAATGTCATCTTCACGCTTTTTCAAGGCATCCTTGATCGGGCGGAAAGCAAACTTTCCAACCATGATCCAAAACGCTACAAAAATGATGGTGGTCCAGAACAAGAGGCCTATTCCCGGACGGGCAACGGTAAACTCTGAAAGAAAAAAGAGATCCATAGTTTATAATTTTTTCCTCCCGGTTGATCTCAGGATTTTTTGTTTTTTAAAAAAAAATTCCAGAAGCCCGGCCAATCGCAAGGCATCTGGAATAGTTCGTTGTTGCAATTACTTTACAAGGAAAGCCATGATGATCGCGATCAGCGCTGCTCCTTCTACAAGGGCTGCTGTCAGGATCATGTTAGCACGGATATCACCGAGCGCTTCCGGTTGACGAGCGATAGCTTCCATAGCTTTTCCCCCGATAATACCTACGCCGATACCTGCACCGATGGCTGCTAATCCCATTCCAATTGCTGCGATAGAACCTGTCATGATAATGAATATTTATTGAGTTAGTAAAATCTATTTGTCAGTTGTGAGTTGTGAGTTGTGCGTAAAAAAAGATTGCACTACTTACTTCTTACTTCGTTATTCCTTGTTCGTTATTCCTTGTTCGTTATTCCTTGTTCATTATTCCTTGTTCATTATTCCTTGTTCGTTATTCCTTGTTCATTATTCCTTGTTCGTTAATGCGTATTCAATTAGTGCTTTTCAGCATGGTGATGCTCCTCTGTCGCTGCGCCGATATAGGAAGCCGTCAGCAGGATAAAAACATAAGCTTGTATAAACGCCACCAACAATTCGATGGCCATAATAAAAATGGTCAATGGAATAGATATGACAGCACCTACAACACCTCCTCCTAAACTTTCGCCAAGTTTTCCAAACATGAAGATCAATCCAACAAACGCCATGACCACGATGTGACCGGCAGTGATGTTGGCAAAAAGACGCAACATCAGGGTGAATGGTTTGATGAACATTCCCAGAATCTCTACAGGCGTAAGAATCAATATCTTGATGATAGCCGGAACACCTGGCATCCAAACGATATGACTCCAGTAGTTTTTATTTCCATTGATCGTAACAACGATAAAGGTGATCAAAGCAAGTACAGCTGTAAAACCAAGGTTACCGGTCACATTGCTTCCGCCCAGAAAAGGGATCTGACCAAAAAGATTCAATCCAAGAATGAAGAAAAACAACGAAAGCAATAAGGGTAAAAACTTATCCCATTTAGGGCCGAGGAATGGTTTAGCCACTTCATCCTGAATAAAAATGAAAATGGGCTCCATAAAGGATTGTAATCCTTTAGGGGCCATGCTATCCCGTCTTTTGTAAGCTTTGGCGATGCTAAAAAACGCCCATGCAAGCAGCAGAGCAATGAGTAGCATGCTCACCACATTTTTCGTCAGGGAAAAATCATAAAAGGAAGTCATTCCGCCTCCGAAAAGTCCACCGTCAGCGGTACTTTGGGAGTCTAGTAAATAGTGTTTGCCTTGATAACAGGCATAGGAAAACTCCTTGTTCTCACCGTCCACCATTTTGGTTTCGTGCATAAATCCTTCAAGGGCCACTTCGCCGGAAGGGAAAGAGGGTTCTTGTATACGTTTTACTGCACCTGCATCCAACACATAGTTATTATAAGCAGTGCGGCCTTCACCATGACCAAAGAAATCAAAGTTGAATCTGTCTGAGGAAAAGACGTCCAGGCCATGCCCTTTGGCATAAAGAATACATGGTAGCGGGAAATTGAAAGACCCTATGCTATAAACATTCGCGTCAGCAATGTGATGGAATGCGGTAGCGGTAGCATCGTATTCCGTTTCCTCCACATCTCCATGAAAATGGCAAGCATGCCCACCATGAGAGGAATCGCCATGAGTATCAACATGATGACTGACCGAGGTGGAATCAGCATGTGCTTCCTGCCCACTGGAATGACTCGATTCCTGAGGGGTCGTTGAATGGTCCTGCGCTGACAAGGACACCGGAAAACCGGTGACCAACAGGAGTGCAGGAAACAGGTAAAAAATGGCCACCAAACTTCGTAATTCCTTCATTTTCTGAGGGTATTCTTCAAATCAGGCGCAAAGGTAAGAAGAAAGGGCTGTGTAACCTATATAGGTCTCAAATCTTTTTTGGAGTGTAGAGCCTAAAAGTAAAAATGGCCCGTACGGGCCATTTTACTCTTTTATCGTGCGTAGGCGATTGCTCTTTTCTCCCTGATAACAGTCACTTTCACCTGACCGGGATACTGCATTTCGTTCTGGATCTTCTGTGAGATCATAAAGGAGAGATCATCTACAAACTCATCGGTGACTTTATCGCTTTCAACAATCACGCGAAGTTCTCTTCCGGCCTGGAGCGCATAAGCTTTCTGGACACCCTCAAATCCCATTGCAAGATCTTCTAGGTCGCCGATACGCTTGAGATAACTTTCGAGGATCTCCCGACGTGCACCGGGACGTGCACCACTGATAGCGTCACAAGCTTGAACGATGGGAGAGATAATGTTGTCCATCTCGATCTCATCATGGTGGGCGCCGACTGCATTACAAACGAATGGAATCTCTCCATGTTTCTCGCAGATCTGCATCCCAAGAATAGCGTGGGAGAGTTCAGATTCTTCCTCTGACACTTTTCCAATATCATGGAGAAGGCCGGCACGTTTGGCTAGCTTAACTTGTTTTGGATTGAGGCCGAGTTCGGCCGCCATCACTGCGCACAACTGGGCTGTCTCGAGACTGTGCTTTAAAAGGTTCTGGCCGTAGGAAGACCTGAAACGCATGCGCCCCACCATCTTGACAAGATATGGATTGAGTCCATGGATATCTAGATCAATCACAGCGCGTTCCCCAATCTCCACGATCTGCTCATCCATTTGTTTTTTGACTTTGGCTACGACCTCTTCAATACGAGCAGGGTGGATTCGTCCATCGGCGACCAATCGCTTCAGGGCGATGCGGCATATTTCACGGCGGATCGGATCAAAACTGGAAATAACAATAGCTTCAGGCGTATCATCTACGACAATTTCTGCACCGGTGGCAGCTTCCAATGCACGGATATTTCGTCCTTCCCGACCGATGATCTGCCCCTTGATATCATCCGATTCAAGGTTGAAAACAGAAACCGTATTTTCAATGGTATACTCAGCACACATTCGCTGGATGGTTTGAATCACGATCTTCTTCGCTTCCCGGGCAGCATTAGCTTTAGCATTTGCTACAGCCTCTTTCTCTACGGCCATGGCTTCCGCTTCGGCTTTATTACGAATGGCTTCGATGAGTTGATCTTTAGCCTGTGCTTCTGTTAGTCTGGCAATGGTTTCAAGCTCTTTAATGATTTTTTCAGTTGACATATCAAGCTCTTCTTTGCGCTTGCTCACTACCTTCATCTGCTTTTCCAGGTTCTCTTTGATAGCTTTGATTTCTGATTCCCTTATTTCAAACCCTTCTGCTTTGGAATTGATCGCTTCCTGCTTGATCTTGAGGTCGTTTTCCTTATTCACCACATCCACTTCCCGCTCTTTCAATTCTAACTTATGTTGTGCTTTTTCAGTTTCAAACTGTCCTTTGAGGGTATTGTACTTTTCTTTTGCCTCCTGGATTTTTCGGTTTTTAATACTCTCGTGTTTGGCATCTGCCTGGGAAAGAACTTTTTCAGCTTTCATTTCAGCCTCATCAACCATCCGCTTGGCTGTAAGCCTTGCTTCTTGTACGGCCAGATCTGCTTTTTGATTGCTTTGCTCGAGCAGACGTTTCTTACCCCCTTTGACCACCATGGTAGCTACCAGGTAACCAATCACCAACCCCAGAACACCAAGTCCTCCGGCTAATATCATTGTATTCATTACATTTAAGTTTTAGGTCAACAAATATGGTTTGCTGGCCTCAAAGCTGGAGTTAGCGTAGGAAAAACTTTGTTAGACTAATCCTGAGATTGTACTTCCATCACCTGTAGTTGGTTCCGGATGTCGATCAATCTATTCCAGGAGGTTTCGTCAACTGTCCTGTTTTGGATTTTATGATAATCGACAGCGTAAGTGAGTAAGGCCATTAAGATGCAATCCTGAATATCCTTTTGAGAATACTCTGCTTGATATTGCTTAATGCGTGAATTGATTTCCTCAATTGCTTTGGTCACAAACACTTCCTCTTCTTCAGATACCTTGAGTGGGATTTTTGTACCGGCGATATTTGCTTCTATCCGATTCATATGCTATTTCTTCTCCAATAAGGATTCAACCTGCGGAATACACTTTTCCACCTCTTTCATAATGCTCCTGATTTCTTTGCGGGTTTCCGTTTTCCAATGATCTAATCCTTTTGTATCTCTCAAAGTTTCCTGACTGATAGTGTCGAGTCTTTTACTAAGCGTTTCCTGTTGTTTTATCGCCTCCTCCAGGCTGTGGGCCAATGATTTATTTTCAGTTTCGAGTTTTTTGTTCTTGTCAATAATATCCCGGTAATCCCGGACCATTCGATCCAGTCTTTCCTGTATATCCTGTATTAGCTCGTTGGGATGATACATCGTACGTTAAATATAACGCGAAAGTAGGAAAAAGATAGATATTGTTTAAAATCAATGTGTACCACCTTGATTTTCTTGCATTAAGAAAGCCAAGATCAAAATGAAATAGGGGGTTGAAAGGGCATCGGGGGATGTAGGGGCATGTCGCGACATGCCCCTACCTATTTTATTTGGATCCCCTTTGAGGGATTACCGCCTGATCTCCGCCTTCACCCCGGCTATCAATGCCTTCTGTACCTTATTAAACCACTGGTCGATCTCCTTATCGGACATGGTTGCTTCTTTATTCTCTATGGTAAAACGAAGAGCTACGCTCATTTTCCCTTCTCCCAGTTGGTCAACATTCCTATAGATATCAAATACCTCCAGATCGGTCAGGGAAGCACCGGCAGCCTCTATTGCAACCTGCCTAATCGAATCATACGTGATTTTGTCATCGATGACTATCGCAAGATCCCTGGTGACAGCCGGAAAGCGGTTGAGCTCTTCAAAAACCGTGACAGAACGGGATGATAAAGCTATAAGTGGTTCAACCAATAAATCGGCCATCAATACCCCCAGACGGATGTCAAATCGATCACAAAGATCAACGGACAATTTGCCAAGCCTTAAAAAGGATACGTCACCTAACCTGTAATTCAATCCATAGGCAAATCCATTGCTGTCCGAAATACTTTCTGTTTCCCAATCCTTTATACCAAGCCTCAAAAGCAACGAATGGACAACTCCCTTGAGTGCGAAAAAGTCAACAGCTCTGGCTGCTCCGCTCTGCCAACCCGGAGGATGTTGCTGCCCTGTCATGGTGATGATCAGATGCTCAGTCTCCTGTGGTAACTCATTCGACTGAAGATAGGATTTCCCAAATTCAAAAAGACGCAAATCTTCTTGTTTGCGGTTGACATTCCTTTTGACAGTTTCCAATGTAGGAATGAGCATTTCAGGTCTTAGGAGGTTGAGCCCTTCATTGGAGGTATTGTGGATAGTCACCCATTGACTACTGTCTGTCCACGCGATTTGTCTATAATAGGCAGGTTGTGTCAGGGACATATTCATGGTTTCTAGGAAACCATTGGAGGCAAGAAATTGTCCGATGAGTCTACGGAGTTTGTGTGCATTATATTTTGGTTCGATAGCGATTGAGGTATGCATCCTCGATGGCAAGGGGACATTGGAAAAGCCATAAACCCGCAATACTTCTTCGATGACATCTATTTCCCTGATTACGTCTGCTTTATTGGTAGGGACAGAGACAAGCCATTCGTTTTCTTTCTTCGCCTCAAAAGCCATATTTAATGCATCAAGCACTTTCTCAACAGCAGTTGGTTGAAAATCTACCCCAATTTTCTCTCGTAAGGTTTTTAAGGAAAGTGTGATTTGTGCAGGAAGAACTGGCTGAGGATACAAGTCAAATACCGCAGAAGAAACTGTTCCCCCGGCATATGTCGACAATAAGTCAACTGCCCGGGCAAGCGCTTTGAGTGTAATATTCGGATCAGAACCTTTTTCAAAACGCTTTGCAGCTTCTGTCCTCAGGTTATGACGCATACTGGAACGCCTGACGGATCCAGCATTGAAATGAGCTGATTCAAGAAAAATATTTTTGGTATTATCTGAAACACCGGAAGTAAGTCCACCATAAACACCACCAATGCACATTGGGTACCCTTCTGCATCGCAGATCATCAGATCCTCCTGATGCAGATTGTATATAAGGTTGTCAAGAGCTAGAAAAGGTGTGCCTGCAGCCTTGGTTTGTACAATAATTTCCTGGCCTGTAATCTTATCCGCATCAAAAGCGTGCAGGGGCTGGCCCATTTCATGCAATACAAAATTGGTGATATCGACGACATTATTGATGGATTTGACACCGATAGCTTGTAGCCGTTGTTTGATCCAGACCGGAGATGGGCCTATCTGAATGCCGGAAACTAATACACCTGAATACCTGGGACAAGAAACCGCATCCTTTACTTTAACCTTAAAAGATAATGATGTCTCAGGCTTGATGATTTCCGGAATCGACGGCCAACTCACTGGATGAAACACATTCTCCTGCACACTTAAAAACGCAGCCAGATCAGCTGCCACGCCGAGGACTGATGTTGCATCTGAGCGATTGGGTGTCAATCCGATTTCAAACAGAATATCTTGTGAGATGTTATAATATACATTTGCAGGAGTTCCCGCTGCGACATCATTTGGGAGAATCATTATCCCGTCATGATTAATGCCAAGTCCTAATTCATCCTCAGCACAGATCATCCCTTCACTTTGTTGCCCCCTTATTTTTGAAATTTTAATGCTCCAGGGCTTACCTGTTGCATCATATAACTCTGTGCCGGGAAGTGCCACCCATACGGTCTGACCAGCAGCGATATTGTTAGCACCACAGACGATCGTTGGAGGATTTACGCCCCCTACATCGACAGTGGTCACTGACAAACGGTCTGCATCAGGGTGTTTAATGCATGTCAACACCTTACCGGCCACTACACCTTTCAAACCACCTCTCACCGATTCCCATTCTTCCATTTTCTCCACTTCAAGACCTAGCGAAGTGAGTGCTTCGCTGATCTGTTCAGGAGTCATATTGACTTTGAGATAATCGTTCAGCCACAGTAGGGTTACCGTCATGATTTTATACTTTGCTTAAGTGTTGATAATCCGAAAATGCCCGTATTGGCGGAGGACAAAGATAGGTTTTATCCGTTCCATGGATTGCAGGCCTATTCAGCCAGATGGAGCGTAGTAGCTTGAATGACAGGAAAATCATTCCCATTGATAAGTGAAACGAATGCGATGATTTCCATTTTGTCAGCCTCCCATCCGGCGTCTAGTGTTTTCGTAAATGTTTCGCTAAAGGTCTGACCAGTAGCAATGGAGTTTAGCACCGGGGCACCGGCAACTGGTGTCATCATGTCCCTCAACACATGCTTGTGCTCATAATCATCAACGATACCACCCGCTTCAAAATCATCCTGAGCATCTATAATCCCACTCTCTGTCAGCATGATTGAAAGACGGATTTCACCTGACAAAACTTCTTTGCCAATTCCGCTAACCGTGACGATCAACTGCCTGGACTGCACATCATACGTTCGTACTATACTTAAATCTATTGCCGGTGGCACCTGAATGGCTGAGGTAATAGCTGAAGCCCATTGATTTAGCGTGATTTGCATATCACCGTTGACGGATGTTCTATTGACCACACCTGAAGGATATCCAATTGGTTGAGAAAGATATTCTATTAAAAATTCACCCTGCTCAGTGCGCAAATCATACGTGCCTAAGGGGAAAAACTGAGGGTTAGCAAAAAATCCTGCATGCAGGGAAACAGCAACAAGATTATTTGGAAACTGAGTTAATAAGTTTTCCAATTCTCTGCTGCCTTTGGGACAATTAGTGCATCCCTTTCCGGTAAATTCTTCGATCAAAATCACACGGTTTCCAGAAGGTACAAATGGTACAATAACCCTTTGCTCTTCGTAACATCCTGCAAGTGACAGGCATATCACCAGGAAAGCTGTAAAATATAGCTGTAAAAATTTTGAAGGTCTGTTTTCGTTTGCCATTGCGGTCAAAAATTAAGTCAGTTTAAAAATTGGCACTTATATTTAGTTTAACCCCGCTGAAAGCAGGTTCCAGCCTGCAAATCCCACCGGAGCAGACCACCCCTTCCACCTGCTTGACATATCTTAAGGAGTAACGTGTAGAGCCAGCCGAGTAAATCACACCAGCTGTTGGATAATGTAATTTTTCACCCTTTTTTCCTCCTTCCTTAATGGCTGGCGCTATATTATACATATCGGAAAGTTCAAAGAGCCAGTGTGGAGAAATGGAAAACTCCGCAAGGCCATACAACCAGCTACCAAAATCTTGTTCGGTGGACATGTATTGTACTTCCGTTCGCAATGATTTTTTCTGATCGAATTTATACAAGTAATCGATGTAAGGTGTAATGGCTTCAACAATGGGAGCGCCGGCTTTACCCTGGTAGAGTTCCTGATCATAGCGCAGAAACTGGACACCACCGATCATGGTCCATTTCTTAGGTTTCTTTAGGGTAAACTGGGTATACACTTCATCATAGATATTACGGTGGGTTTCTGCTTCAGGACGTGTGATCCGGGAATAATTGACAAGAAAACTTAGTTTCTTATTGACTGCATACCTTACATCAAGCTGGAACGCTTCTTCATCAAGCTCCTGCGTTGCCGGTGCATACCTCGAAGTGAGCCGATACGTATTGACTCTGGACATTGGGGGAAGAAAATCAATCAACCCTCTGTTACCAGCTACAAACGGATCCGCTCTGGAGACAAAATTACTTGTACGCTTATATTGTCCTGAAATACCAAGCCCGTCACCGGCATATGACAAAGTTGTATAAAATACATACCCCTCTGTCAGCACAAATTTTCCTACTGATTTCACACCCGTCCAAAGTGTGCTGGTAGCATAAATGTCATTGATGACTTCCTTCGTTTTATACGCACCTTCGATATACCATGAAAAACGTCCTGCAGAAAGTGTATTATAAAGAGACAAGGAGACCGTATTGAAGGGTACAGAGTCAATAAAATCTTCAGGGGTATATTGGCTTAAGGTACCAGCCAGGGCATCCATTTGCTCATCAGAGAGGGTCTTATGAATAGCACCAAAGCCAGGCGCAATAGTTACTTTTCCTTCTTCACCCAGTGACTTAAATCCATCAATATTTATCCCGGTAAGCACGGATTCGTATAAGTTAAAAAGATTCTTCTGCCGACCTGCAAGACCCTTGATCGTCCAATCAGGGGAAATTTCATAGGCGATTTTTAAGCCTACAAGCGCGTTGTCAATGAGTAATGGTCTCTCCTCATAAGCCCGGAAAATAATACCGCTTCCAATTTGATCATAGATATATCCCCCGAGGAAGGAAAGTTTCCCCAGTTTCTTTCCGGCATACCACCGGCCGATCCCTTGCGCTGTGTATGAATCGGTAGGGTTGAGTAAGGCTGAGTTTTCAAAAATATCGTACCGCATCCCAAAATCAAATCCATTGATTTGGGCGCGGAGAGAGAGCCAGGTCTCCAAACCTATCTGTTGCCGCTCATATTGAGGGATGCCGGGAGGAACGATCTTTTCATCATAAAGGTAGAAGTAGGTATTGTTGTCAAGACTTCCGGAAAGGCTCAATTGCTCTTGGGAATAGGCCTGGGAAAAAAGCATAGAAAAGAGGACAAGGGTAAGGATCCGGTACTGTGCCATAAACCTGTTTGATTAATGATTCGTTAAATGGGAAGGAATGTAGGAATCAATTGGCTCCAAAAATAGATATTTGGGTGGAGGTAAAATGTCATTTCTTTACCTTACGTAAAGATTCTACATACTTTCAAATACAACGAACGTGAATAAAGCATTGATTTTCTTCATTATAGCTGCTCTTTCTTTCGGATTTAGCGGGTCTGGTACGTCTAAAAAGCTTCCTGATATCTCCATTACGGATCTTCAGGGTAAACCAGTTAAAATCCAGGAGTACGCCAAACAGAGCAAAATCACCATTATGAGTTTTTGGGCTACCTGGTGTGCTCCCTGTAAAAGGGAACTGGATGCCATCGGTGAATTATATCCTGAATGGACTGAAAATTATGATGTCAGGTTAGTAGCTATCACTATAGATAATGCTCGTGCCCTCACCCAGGTGAAACCCCTGATTGAAGAAAAAGGCTGGGAATTTGATGTGCTGGTAGATTCTAAACAAGAACTGCAACAAGCCCTTAATTTTCAAGCGATCCCGCAGACCTTTTTGGTAGATGCGGAAGGGAATATTCTCTATCAGCATGAAGGCTACACGCCCGGTGATGAATATGAGCTTGAAAAACTCATCAAAGAACACGCCTCCAGATAAGTAATTCTCCCTCTGAAACCTCCAAACTGAGGTTCTTAAATCTTTCCCTGAAATAAGTCTTTGTGGCAGTCATAAATATTGTATATTTGGAATAGATGGTATGAAATACGTACTACTAATACGCATTTTATATTCCCATTGAAAAAGTATTGATATCGCTTCACTTTTACCCCATTAGAAGACAGGAATAGTATAAATTTTAATGAGACATTTTGTCTCAAGCGTTTTCTTTTTAGTATATTTAGAAAAATAAGCATCAGCGATGAGTGAGCATGTTATAGACCTTCAGGAAGCCCTGCGCGAATATTTTGGTTTCAGTCAGTTTAAAGATGAGCAGGAGGCTATCATATCGACGGTGATGGAAGGAAGAGATTGTATGGTGATCATGCCGACCGGTGGAGGGAAATCGCTATGTTATCAATTACCAGCATTGATGATGGAAGGGACGGCCATTATCATATCTCCATTGATCGCTCTGATGAAAAACCAGGTCGATGCTATACGAGGATACAGTGAAGGAGATATCATTGCGCACTTTCTCAATTCTTCATTGGGCCGAAAAGAAATAGCCCAGGTCAAAGAAGACATCATGAGTGGTGCTACGAAACTATTATACGTCGCTCCTGAAACCCTTACCAAAGAGGAAAATCTCGAGTTCTTCAGAAATACGAATGTATCTTTTGTGGCAGTTGACGAAGCGCATTGTATTTCGGAGTGGGGTCATGATTTCCGGCCGGAGTACCGAAATATCCGATCCATGATTGAACGCATAGGAGATAATATACCTGTCATCGCACTCACAGCAACTGCAACACCTAAAGTACAGACGGATATTGTCAAGAGCCTTGAAATGAAAAATGAACGAAAGTTCATCTCCAGTTTTAACAGGCCTAACCTTTATTATGAAGTCAGACCCAAACTAGGCAAGGATCAGACTGTAAAAGAAATACTACAAATCCTCAAAGGAAAAGGTGGTCCTTCGGCCATTATATATGTTCAGGCAAGAAAGACAACAGAAGAACTTGCCGAAGTGCTCAACCTCAACGGGATTTCAGCAGCTCCTTATCATGCCGGTATGGATGCCAAATCCAGAGCACATGTTCAGGATTCATTCCTGAGTGAAGAAGTCAAAGTCATCTGCGCCACGATTGCTTTCGGAATGGGTATTGATAAGCCTGATGTACGGGTCGTGATCCACTATGATATTCCAAAAAGTATTGAAAATTATTACCAAGAGACAGGACGTGGTGGTCGCGATGGATTAGAAGGCTCGTGTTATTCATTTTATGCGCCGAAGGATATTTATAAACTGGAAAAATTTTTACGGGACAAACCAGTTGCAGAGCGTGAGATGGGCGGACAACTACTGGAAGAAGTCGTTGCCTACGCGGAGACGAGCGGATGCCGACGGAAATTTCTGCTGCACTACTTCGGTGAAGGATATGATGATGTCAATTGTGGTGGCAATTGCGACAACTGCCGGTATCCAAAAGAGAAGCATGAAGTTAAAAATGAGGTTAAGACAGCCCTCGAAGTCGTCATGAAACTCAAGGAGGGATATTCAACGAAAGTGATCGTAGACTTCCTGATGGGCAAGTCAAGCAAAGAGATGAATGAATATGAATTCAGCAAGCTAGATGGGTATGCCGCCGGAGTCGAAAAAGGTGAAGTTTTCTGGTATTCCATTCTCAGGCAGGCCTTACTTGCCGGGCTACTTGAAAAAGAAATAGAGAACTATGGCGTACTTAAGGTTACCTCCGAGGGTAAAGCATACATTAAAAAACCTAAGAGTCTGAAGATCCCCATCAACAGAGATTTCTCTGAGGAAAAAATGTCCTTAGATGATGCTCCGGCTAAAATGGTTGCACTAGATGAAGTACTGGTGGCTCATCTTGAGGATCTGCGAAGAAAAGAAGCCAAAAAGAAAGGTGTTCCTGCATGGGCAGTATTTCAAGATGTGTCTTTGCATGAGATGGCCACGCATTACCCGGTCAATATGGAAGAACTGTCCAGTATCAGTGGCGTGTCCATGGGCAAGGCACAGAAATATGGAAGGACCTTTGTGGAAGCAATCAAAAAGTACGTTGAAGAAAATGAGATTGAACGACCGAGCGACCTTGTCGTAAAGCAGGTTGCCAATAAGTCCCGAACCAAAGTACAAATCATACAATCGATAGACCGCAAAATGCCTCTCGAGGACATTCAACGCACGAATAATCTCAATTGGGATGATCTTGTTGAAGAATTGGACATCATCGTCAGCAGTGGAACAAAACTTGATATCAAGTACTGTCTCGAAACTGTGGATGAAAGTATTCAGGAAGAAATCTATGAATACTTTATGAATGCCAAATCGGATTCATTTAATGATGCCTATCAGGCCCTGAAGAACGACGATATCACTGTAGAAGAAATTCAACTGGTACGGATTAAGTTTCTTTCGGATATTGCAAACTAATAGTGGTGAGACGTGAGACGTGAGACGTGAGACGTGAGTCGTGAGTCGTGAGTCGTGAGACGTGAGACGTGAGTCGTGAGGCGTTAGACGAGAATTACAGTAAAGTGAACTGAAGTCAAAGGATGAGAATAAACAAGCCGAAGGATACGGCTTACATTACTTAATAAACACTCACAATTCACAACTCACAACTCACAATTCACAATTCACAATTCACAATTCACAATTCACAATTCACACTCACAACTCACCAAAAGTTAAAACCCGCTACTTGCGCTGAGCGGAGCCGAAGTAGACACTATGCTTGAAAAAATACACATCATCAACGGCCCCAATCTAAACCTTCTCGGAAAGAGGGAACCTGAGATTTATGGCAGCGTTTCCTTTGAAGCTTATTTTGAAAGTCTCAAATCGAAATATCGGGATATAACGCTGACCCATATTCAAACGAATCACGAAGGTGTAATCATTGATCTCCTACATCAATATGGTTTTGACAAAAACATAGGGATCATTCTCAATGCAGCAGGTTTTTCCCACACATCTATTGCAATGAGAGATGCTGTGGCTTCAATAGAAACACCAGTAGTCGAAGTTCATATTTCAGCCATCTATAAAAGAGAATCTTTTCGATGGCATAGTTATCTGACAGAAGTGTGTGTAGCTCATTTTACAGGGTATGGCTTGGATGGATACCGCATGGCGATTGATTTCCTTTTAAACAAAAGCCATTAACCAACATCTTTCATTTGCCTTGAAGGTATTGATTGGGATTGTCCAGCAATTGCTGTAGCAAAGTGAAGAACTGGCCGGCATGATAACCGTCAGCAAGTCCATGGTGTAATGTCAATCCAACCGGTAGATATCGCTCCCCATCCCGTTCGAAATGTTTGCCAAAGACGATCATCGGAACCGAAATATTTCCTGCTCTTCTGAAAGGATGACGAAAGCCTGAAAAAGAAACCCAGGGAATCGGTGAAAAATAAATCCTGGCAAGGTCATCATCTTTGGCATCTACTCCTTTTCTGACTTTCTGTTTTTCAAACTCTTCCTTGGCTTCATGAATGAACTTTTTAAAGTCCGGTGTATAATTAAAATACCCATATCCATATGTTCCATTATCGTAAAGAATAGTCGAACCCGGATGCACCGTATGATAGCGTCTGACCTGACCATCAGTATCAACACGACAACGCAACTCTTCAACGGAATTGCATGCCAACGATCCTACATACAAAAAGGAAAGGAAAAAAGAATACTCATTAGCCTTTATTGCATCGTAGAACGAAGTGATGCGCACGTCAGACATTAAATCCCAGGTTGGATTATCGTAGGTTTTGAAAAAATGGAACAGCTCCTTTCGCTTCCATTGATCTGGGTCTATGATGTCGTACATGGCATTGTTTTGTTCTGTCAAAGATACATCTTGTTGATTCGCGAGACCCCAAGAGGGTGTGAACGTGAGAGGCGGGTGAAAGGGTGGGATCATTTTAAAAGGGAGGGACGCGGTCAATCGCGTCCCTCCCTTTTAAAATGATTCCAAGTTCTCACTGTCTCACTCTCTGACAAAGTGAAATCAGAAATTGTATCTCAATCCCACCTGCGCCTGCCACCTGCTGTTCAGACTGAAGTCATTGAAGACTGAAGCTGTCTGCGCGGTATCAAAACTGTAGGTCGGAACGCCATTTGCCACAGAGACTCCTACAGGTTGTGCAAGCCCAGTAGTCGTCACAATCTCCCGTACACCAAGGTTTGAGCTGATGAGATTTCCTACATTGAGGATGTCTAAACTAAGCTGAATATTACTTCCGTTACTTAACCCAAACTCCTGTATAATGCGCATATCCAAATGTGAATACCATGGAGTCACTGCTCCATATTTTTCCGCTATTTCCCCACGATGTGCACTCAGGTATTCATCCTGCTCAATATATGCATTGAACGCATTTCTTTGCGCTGTAGCATCACCTGCAAAATTCATCTGGTTGATTTCACCTGCCGTTGGGATATAGATAAGGTCATTCAAGCCAGAACCATCATTGTTGATGTCACCTGAATAGGTATAACTATATCTGCCACCCTGTGCATATTCTGCAAATAAAGAAATATGTGTAGCCCATGATTTGCCATAAGAGAATTTTTTGTACACCGATCCAATGAATCTGTGTTTATTGCCGTACAGAGATGGGGCTAATTCAGGGGTATTGGAATGTAATACGTTGGCAGGGTTGCGATCATAGGCATCAGATGATATCTCAGCATCTATGGAAGCTGCATCCTTTGAATCGAGATAGTTATACGCCACCATCCAGCTGAAATTACTAGCATAATCTTTACGGAGTTGGAAAGCAGCGTTGAATGAATATCCAAGATCAGTATTGGTAAATACGTATGCGTTGGTTGGTCCACCAAAATTCTGTACCCGATCCGCATTTGTATACACAGGTCGTGAACCAATACCAGCTAATGTACCTGTCGGAGGTCTAAGACCATAGTTACGCACCATGGCTGCCTGGATATCTTTTGTATAGATAAGATCCATTGTAAAATTCCAACCTGTTCCCATCTTCCGGTCATATCCGAGATTGGTTCTCCATACCTGTGGGTATTTGAAATCCGGATCAGTCACACAATAGAAAAAAGAGTTTGGGTTAGCGACCTGATTGCCTATCCATACAAACGGAAATCTACCGGTGAATAAGCCTGTTCCACCGCGGAGTTGTGAGGTCTGATCTCCATGGAGATCTACGTTAAACCCAAGTCTCGGTGACCAGAGAGGTTTTGATTCAGGCAAAACAGTATGATCAAAAGTTACCGCCGCTCCTCCTTCATCTGAATAGACAATAGTCGGATCATAACAACAATTACGATCTATATTTTCCTGAATTTTTTCTTCGGTATCAAAATACAAAGGGATGTCAGCACGCAAACCAAGGGTCAAGGTGAACTGATCGCTTACCGCCCACTCATCCTGTGCGAAGAAAGCTAACTGGCCCATGTTCGTTTCAGCAAGGGCCCATGTATCGTTTGCATTATTGGCATCAAAAGTGGCCTGCGCTGCAGCCACCTGGGCAGCAAAATCAGGTGACGTAACATAGGACTGAACAGCATTAATATCTATGTCCGGACCAAATGTCCCTCCATACGCATTCAGGTTAAATGAATTGTCAAAGGAGAATTTTTCCAGACTACCTCCTACTGTAAGGGTATGGCCTTTAAGGTAAATATTGAAATTGTCCGAAATCTGCAATACATCCTGATTGAGGCGATTGTGGATAGTGAAAGGCTCATGACCGGCCACGATGTATCGGATACCATCTTTGGCGATACTCAGGACAGGAAACGGCGTAGAAAAAGGATCACGGCTATCCGTGAAGGATGTCAATCCAACCTGAAATTTGTTAGCATATTTATTTCCAAAAATAGACTTCAGCTCAAGGATACCTCCAAGGATATCATTGTTGATTCTGTAGCCTGAATTTTGGAACTGGAGAGTCTGAAAATCCGGACCTCTGCGACCAATGGCAGAAGGGTGCGCAGGTTTGTCCTTATAGGCATCCAGATAATTGAACGTAGCACTCAGCTTATGGTTGTCCCCAATATTGAAGTCAAACTTAAGAATGCCTTTCTGGTTGTCTGTATTGTGTTTGTAGTTTTCATATGTGCCGCTCTGATAGCCATACTGCGTGCTGAGCAGATTGGACACAAAGTCAAGATCCGCGGCTGTGACCCTTGACACATTGGCGCCATCAAGGCCATCTCGATCTGCCAGGAAAAAGGAACCAAGATCCGATCTGCGTTCAAGTTCGAAATTGGCGAAGAAGAAGATTTTGTTTTTGACAATCGGGCCGCCGATGCTGAATCCTGTCTGCAATGAGGTAAGGTCACCTCGCGTAACTTCTGTATCCTCCACCTTCACGCCCAGCATATTCTTATTGCGATAATAGGCAAACACGGTCCCTGAAAACTTATTCGTTCCTGATTTTGTTACCGCATCGATAGAAGCGCCGGTGAAACCTGATTGAGAAACGTCATAAGGAGCTATAGCTACAGTGATTTGTTCAATTGCATCCAGAGATACCGGTTGTGCATCTGCCTGGCCACCAGGCGTAGCTGCATCCAATCCGAATGGATTGTTGAAGATGGCTCCATCCAGGGAGTAGTTGTTATACTGATCATTTCTTCCCGCGAATGAACCTCCTTCAGCAGCCATTGGATTGAGTCGGGTCAAATCTGCTGCTGATCTTGTGATCGTCGGCATGTTCCGAATCTGCTCATTGGTGATATAGGTAGCAGCGCCAGTTCGGTCACTATTGATAACGGAGGCACCAGTCGCTACCACCTGAATCTCACCCAATTCAGTCGCGGACTCCATCAGCATGATATCATAGCGCAGTTTTTCACCTAATTTCAGATAAATGCCTTCAAATGATTTTTTCTCATATCCGACAAAGCTTACTTCAAGCTTATAAGGTCCACCAACCCTCATATTAGGTATCGTATATCCACCGTCATCACGCGTGATCACGCCGTACACTGTTCCGGAAGGGGAATGGGTAGCCAGAACGTTTGCACCTGGCAAGGACTGATCGGAATCATCCATGACATAACCTGTCATTGCCGAGGTAGTCACCTGGGCACCAACAGAAAAGGTCAGACATACCAATCCTAAAAGAATAAGTAGTTGTTTTTTCATTTGTTATTGTTTTGATTGCGTAAGAGGAGTGAAAGGAAATTGTATACACAATATAAATCTTTTCAGGAATCCAGAGAAAAATGCAGATATAAAAGTCACTGAAGGTGAATTTTATAACCATTCAACTTCCCTTGAGGTAACTTTAATTGGTCCAGTAAAAAGTTTGTGGAGTAAAAAACAGATCAGATTGACTTTTTCCTCTTCGGTACAGGGTCATGGCCATGGCCTCCCCAGGGATGACACCTGGTAATCCGACGTAATCCCATCCAGATTCCTTTCAAAGGCCCCCACTCTTCTATGGCACCAATCATGTAATGGCTGCAGGAAGGCGTAAAACGGCAATTGGCC
>JBBRDL010000067.1:0-21440 GCA_038203965.1 Chitinophagales bacterium
GTAAAAATATTTAAATACGTCGATATGCGCCAATGACTACATCCGATGATATCACCAGTAATGATTTTAGTATTCTCGAACCAAAACCTCTGTTGGTATACCCAACTCTTCATTTAGTTTTCGAATCATATCTAGTGTTAATTTTCTTTTCTTATTTAAAATTTCACTAACGCGACTTTTAAGTCCCAAAGCAACTGCCAGATCCTTCTGTTTATAGCCTAGCTGTTCCATGCGAAATTTTATTGCTTCAATCGGATCAGGAAAGTCTATTGGGGTCTTTTCTTGCTCGTAATTATCAATAAGAAGTGAAAGCAACTCAAGTTCATCTCCTTCCTTTGAGTTCCTTGTGGCATCAAATATCAATTCCAGTCGGCTTATTGCTTTTTTATAATCCTTCTCTGTTTTAATTACTTTCCATTCCATGACTGTTAAATTTTTGATGCATTGATTTTATCATATTCACCGTGAGTCCCAATAAACCTGATCCAAACTACTCCGTAAGCATAATTGATCCGAACAATAAGCCTATACTGGTTGCCTTTTATATTAAAGACAACCCTATTGTCAGGTAAAACGCTGGCTGAAGGTTAATCCCTCCTGATATCGCTAAATTTTTTCCAGCGAGCTCCCTGAGCCTCATTACACCAGGCTTTTAACTGTTGTTCACAGTCTTTGTGTTTACTCCAAAAAGCCCCCAGGGTTCTTTTCGCGATTACGCTCACTATGCGAGCATACGGAATGTTCCCAATATGGGAACATTAATTTTTAAGGGACTTCTGGTATAGAAAAGGCTCTATGCCAAAAGATGAGTTGAGAAAAGAAAAGGAGGCCATTGTTCAAAAGCCCTGCTGATGAGCATCCGATGTTATCTCCTGTTACTCAGTTTATCGCAAGGAAAGCACTTTCACTATTGCTTAAAAATTCTACTATGCTTCTTTGTTCTGCCCTAATTCGGGCTGCAATATTTTTTGTGGAAGTATTTCCTATTCTGAGCCAGATTATTTTGGGCGGGAAACCTTTTAAATTGGAAAGGTCAATAAAGTCAGCATCAAAAGTTACGATGCTAAAGTTGTTCGATTTGGCATATTCCCAGATTTGGATATCATGAGGATTATTGTATCCAAGTGCTTGTACGGAAATCGATGCAGGGAATATATCTTCAATTCTTTTAATAATTCGGTAAGAAATATTCTGATCAAAAAGGATGTTCATGATGCAACCTTTAATTTATGCTCCTTGTCTGCAGCATAAGCAAGGCAAGCTCTCACTTTTGAGTCTGTAAGTTCTGGATAGTCTTCAAGTATCTCTTCGACTGACATTCCAGATGCCAGCCATCCTAGAACATCATAAACTGTTATCCGGGTGCCTGTAATACAAGGCTTTCCAAAACGGATATTGGGATCAATGGTGATGTAATCTGAATAATTCATAAGGACTAAAGTAGGGGAATATTTTCAAATTTGCAATTGGAGACAATAAGTATATCTCCGCGACCCAAAATATAAATTACTATTGATAATCAGTGTTACCGAGTTGCGCTTTTCGATATGTTCATTGCGACAAGCCAAATTCTCATGCTGAGCGGGCGAACGAGGATGTGGGTCAGGTAGTCGAAGTAGCGCGCTGTGGTAATCGGGAAATCAGGTTTAATTTTCAGTATCCTGCCCATTGCTTCCCCGACTATTTCAATATTTCTTTCAATTGCCCGCTTTGTTTTAAGGTCTTCCTGGAAAGCTTCGAAGTCTGTTTGATTTGGAAGGAATTGATAAATTTCCGAAATTGCGCGTTCGATATCAGCCAACCACGTTTATATTTCGTTATCCATAAATTAAGACCTTAGTCTCATCAATCTGTTTTCTCAGATATGGATTTTTGAAAGTGTTTTGTTCCAACAGGTCTATTTTCCTCTGAAACAATTGTTCGAGCTGGAATTTCAAGTTGAAGTAATGGTGAGAATACGCTAGTGGATCCTTTGAATCAATATCTACAACCAGATCTATATCACTATCAAATTTGAAATCATCTCTAAGAACAGATCCAAAGGCAAAAAGTGACTTGACTTTGTTTGAACCACAAAGTTTTCTGATTTGCTCAATATGTCTTGTTACCTCATTCATTTGAAAACAAAGTTAAGGATTTCTAATTTGATCCTCACATTTGGTACCATTGGCTATAACTTGTTTATACCTGCACTCTCACCTCTCTAAACCACCTATTAATCTCCCCCCTCCCGACTGACTATCGAGATGATCCACAACGCTCATACTTACCCTACTATCCTCTAGCTTACGCATACATACGTTTATATACGTATAGCACAAACCATGACGGACACCAGGACGAGATGTCACGTTCAATCTTTTTCCTGAAGCGTGTAATGCAGAAATTGGGGCTTCAGGGATTTGGGTTGGGTAATTATTACTCTCCACATCCACCGATAACGTTTTTGTACCCACATACCGCTTCCGTCGTTCTGCACTTTCGCCCCTTGTCCATTCCACCTAATTCCTTATTATTGTAAAGTAATATCCCTTCCATACAAGTCGGTCGTATCACAGACAGGAATACGCCTTGCATGGGTTTGGATTTCAGAAGCGTATTAACAATTGCCTTATGATACAAGCGCCTTCAAACAATGAGCTGTTTTTCCTCAAGTGGCAGCAACGCAAAGTTTCCAAATCTCAGGTGTGGGAAGAATTACAACACCAGGGATGGTCTGCGGATGACATTTCGGCCACCTGGAAAGACTACGCCGAATATCGCCTGGATAAACGTAATACACTGGGCTGGACCCTGATGGGCGTTGGAGGCTTCTTAGGCCTGATCAGTTGTGTATTGACCATTTTAGATGCAGTACCGGGTATGCGCGGGTTTTTGATGTACGGCCTGACGAGCATCGCTGTTGCCATAGCGCTCTATGGTTGCTATTTGGTGATGGAGAGCCCAAATGATGAGGATGCATGAACTCTTCGTCCACATCGGTGAGTTTCGGCAGAACGGCGGAAGAGGCCTAAAAGGCGGAAGAGGCTAAAGAGGGGAGCAAGGGATAAAAGGATCAAAGAGGAAATAAACTGCGGCGCTGCGGCGCTGCGCGAAAATAAATTTGGAGGGTTCAAAACCTTACAATATGGAAAGGCAGAAAAGACTAATTCAAGTCCCCGTTCGGGGGATTTAGGGGCAGAAAAGGCAGAACGGCAGAAGGAACATCACATTCAGGTACCCCTTTCATGTAGCAAAATTGTCTGAATCACGGATTAACACATCGTGCTTCGACCACCTTCTACTCATCTTTGTTCTTCAGCTCAGCAACCGTGCTTCGACTGCCATTCACTCATCCTCGTTCTTCAGCTCAGCAACCGTGCTTCGACCACCTTCTACTCATCCTTGTTCTTCAGCTCAGCAACCGTGCTTCGACTACCTTCCACTCATCCTCGTTCTCCAGCTCAGTAACCGTGCTTCGACTGCCATTCACTTCGTCATGTTCTTCTCTTCTTCGTTAACCTGGATGGAGAATCAATTCTTTCAAAGATAAATATGCTTCGGAGGGAGCCTCCGCGCAGAAACGGCAAAGGATGCTCGTAGGCGGGCCGACTGAGTTTAGGTCTGTTTCCAGGTCACCTTTGTCCAAATTTATGTTTTCATTCGCTATCCTCACAACCCTGCTTATGAGTATCCGATGTTATAGGAGGGATTTCTACTTCGCAGTCTTTCTCAACTTAATTTTGAATTGAAGCTCGCCATCCAGACCTTCCTCAACGATCTTTTGAAGTGTTGAGATACGCACCTCTCGTACATCATTCTCAATCTTTGAAATATTGCCCTTATTGGTACCACATTTATCAGCAAGTTCTTCTTGTGTCAAGCCCTTTTTCAATCTGGCTTGCTGAAGGAGAAAGCCAATCTTAAAAGTTTCATATCCTCTTTCAAATTTATCTCGCTTGGGAGTGCCCTTCTTCCCGTATTGTTCATTGATAAATTGGTCAAGGGACTTTAAATTACTTTTCTTGCTCATATTGTTTTTTTATCTTCAATGCCTTTTCAATTTCAGATTTCGGTGTCCGTTGGGTCTTCTTCTGGTAACCATTGGCCAGTAAAAACAAGTTGGCCTTCATCAAAGAAGCAAAAGATCCTGAAGATGTCTCTTCCTTGCTGAATACGTATTTCATAAAGTCCATCAGTACCTTTAAGGTGTTTGAGATATCCCTCAGGTACATGTTGTACATATTCTATAATCCGGAAAGTTCAAAGAATCTTATCCCTTACTTTCAGTCGCTGTCTATCATAGAAGTCACTGAAGTAAGTCTTGTACGCGAAGACCGTCCTTACCTTCAACTGGTGCATTGAAGTAAAGATAGAGGTAGTTGTCTTAATATGCAACTATAATTTTCTAAACGTGCATTGGTGTAGGAAGAATCCTGTGTGTGAAATCGCTCATATAACGTTTTGCAACTACCCGAAGGTGGCGGTTTGGAACACTAAACTGTCTGCCAGCACAAGAGTTTGATAGATGCACAAAGCTTCATTAACCCACAAAACCGCCACTTTTGGGTAGGTGCTGTTAGCTGCCGTTTTACTTTCCGTCTGAAGTCATGGCTTGTCATTTTATTACAGCGATTGATTTTTGAACACTTGTCCAGACAACAAGAACTAATGCTATCAACTCTGCTACTGTCCGCATAATGTGAAATGACCACCACTTGTCACGCAATATTGTCCAGTTGTCAGGAAGAGAATTTGCATTCCAGGAAAGCATTTCATTTTGTATTGGAAGATTGCCAAGTCGTGAAATAAAAATGCACGAGGCGAAAAAAGCAGCAGCAAAGAGTAAAGTGATGAAAACAGTTTTATTCTTCCGTTGAAGAAAAGCTGAAATTAAAGTCACGATAGTTACAATGATTACCAATGAAACCATAAGAATGTGTAGTGAGCGGACAAGATTTAGCTGTTGCTCTAGGTAAGTGGAAGCCGAGTAGTTTATTGGATTAAACCCCATCCATATTCCAAAACTTGTTCCCGCAAGTAAAGCAGCCAAGATGATGTTAGCAAAACGTATAAAAATATTTGTCATTGCGTTAGTTTTTTAAAGTTCGGTGTCTTCAATAATATTCAGAATTTTTAGTTGAGGACTAAAAATTATACTTCCATCAATCTTAGGGAAGATATTTTGCAAAGCTGTCTGTGCAACTTGTGCTTGCTCAAGATTGTCAAAGTCAAGGTCAATGACTACAAATTTTTCATCGTCTGTTGGGCGGTAAATTCTGTAACGCTTAACCCCAGATTTTTTTCTGTTGATAGGGTCGCTGTCAAAGACTTTCTTCCACCCGTCATAATTGGAAATCTTGTGTTCAATTCTTAAAGTTATCATAGATAATTACTTTTTATTTATTGGTTGTTAAATTTTGTATTGTCGTTGCATTTTCAAATTTAGTAAATTTTTAATACGATTTTGAATGTTTGCACTGTCGCCAAAAAATGGCAGCTAACTTGTTTATACCTGCACCTCCCCTCCCCAAATCACTTATCCTTCTCCTCTCTCCCATCTGACTACCGAGATGATCCACAACGCAATTCCATACCCTATTATCAGTTAGCTTACGCCTACTTACGTTGATATACGTATAGCACAAGCCATGACGGTCACCAGGACGGGATGTCACTTTCAATCTTTTTCCGGAAGCGTGTTATGCTGAAATTGGGGCTTCAGGGATTTGGGATAGTTAATTTAATGATTCTTAGCATACGTGTCCAAAAACAATTGATATGGATGCCTATGCATCATGCACTTATCGTGTTACTTTTTTCCTCACCGAAAAAGTAAAATTCCCATTGCACCGTACTTGCCCATCACTCAGTCCAGAGCCCTCAGCACAATGGAGAAATAAAACGAAAATCTCTTTACCCCGGGGTTGCGCAGCACACAGGGGGGAGTCCGCAGGACGAAGGGGCAAAACGCAAAATCCCAAAGATTACTTTACTGCCAGGACAAGTTACAATCCAGCTAGTAGATGATAATCAATCAGTTTAGTAAGTCCGGCATGATGAGATTAAAAGCTGGAATATCGACATTGAAGGCCTCGCCTGTATCCAGTCGGATCATCGTATAATATCCTGACATCCTCCCCATCGGAAAAGCGAGGACACAAAAACTACTGTAGGAATGAAATCCCTCCGGTTCGATCAATGGTTGTTCGCCCACGACGCCGGGGCCATCGACAACATTTTTAGAGCCATCTCCTTCAGTGATATCCCAGTGACGGGAGATCAGCTGCACAGGATATTCATTATAATTTTTGATGTGTATGGTATACACATGGAGGTACTGCGACCTGTGCGGAAATGATTGCCCTGGCCGGAAATCACTTTCCACCCCGATGCGAATACCATGTGTCGTCAATGCCAACATACGGCTAAAGTAAAAAATTTCGGACAATGTCTTCTGCCTGTTGCAGTGTATCTTCCAAAACATCATTGATGAGGACTACATCAAAATGCGATTCGTAGGTAAGCTCCTCTGTAGCCTTCGTCAATCGACTCTGGATATTTTCTTCTGTTTCGGTTCCCCGGGCGCGCAGACGTTGCTCCAAAATCTCCATCGAAGGCACTTTAACAAAAACGGTTAGGGTGTCAACAGGATAATTTCGCTGGATGCTCATCGCGCCCTTTACATCTACATCAAAGACCACATGTTTGCCCATTTGATGCAACCTTGAAATTTCAGATCGGAGCGTTCCGTAAAACTGATCTGGGTATACTTCTTCCCACTCGCCAAAGGCATCATTTTCTATCCAGAGTTTAAATGTCTCGACCGATAGATAATAGTAATCGATGCCATGCACCTCATGGGGTCTGCGTTTTCGCGTGCTGGCTGATACTGAAAAGGCTGTTTCGGGAAACGTATTTACTATATGTCGAACAATCGTTGTTTTCCCGGAACCACTTGGTGCTGTGAAAACAATGAGTTTGCCTTGAGCCTTCATACGATATTGGCCAGTTGTTCTTTGATCTTTTCCAGTTCATTTTTCATCCCGACGACAAGATGCTGCAATGGGCTCCACTGGGCTTTGGCGCCTAGCGTATTGATCTCACGTCCGAGTTCCTGGGAGATAAAGTTGAGTTGTTTGGATTTCATCTCCATATCCCCCTTGAGGGTTTCCATAAAGAAGGTGCAATGTTGCTGCAGCCTGACTTTTTCTTCATTGATATCCAGGCGGTCGAGATAATAGATGACCTCCTGTTCAAATCGGTTGGCATCGACTTGGTCACCATTCATGTATTCGTCCAGTTTTTGTTTCATCCGGTTACGGACATAAGCAAACCGTTCTTTGTCGTGTGCCTCGATCTGATTGCACATATCATGGATCGCTGTAGCAGACTGATGCAGGTCGTTGTAAAGACTTCTGCCTTCATGTTCTCGAAAGACAATCAGCTGATCGATCGATTTATTGACCGCTTCCAGAATAGACTTCCACAAGGCATCGTCCATGGAAGACGTTCCTCCCGATTTGAGAATATTGGGGAGTTTGAGGACTTCGTGAAGGATCTGATCCGGATTGACCCCTAGTTCGATGGCGATGGAGCTCAGCTGTTTGAAATGTTTTTTGATGAGCGCCTTGTCATAATCGATATCATCGATCCCCAGGTCTCCTTCAAACATGATGGTCATTTCAAGCTTCCCTCGTTGGGCGCGTTGTAGGACCAGGTTGCGCAGATCAATTTCCTTTTCGCCCAGGCTGACCGGCAATTTTATGCGTAGGTCTGTGATTTTAGAGTTGAGAGACCGGATCTCGGACAAGACGGTCATATCATTGTATGCAGCGCTTCCGCGTCCATACCCGGTCATGGATTGAATCATGCGACAAAGATAATTTTTTAAAGCGTTGCCATTAAAGGGGCGGAAAAGTCGGAAAAGGCAAAGGGCAGTGTGTAACTATAAAGGCATAAAAGTCCCCGCTCGGGGGATTTAGGGGGAGAAAAGGCAGAACGGCAGAAAAGTCTATTTCAAGTCCCCGCTCGGGGGATTTAGGGGCAGAAAAGGCAGAACGGCAGAAAAGTCTATTTCAAGTCCCCGTTCGGGGGATTTAGGGGCAGAAAAGGCTAAAGACCCTTTCCCCCGTTCCGCCTCTTCCGCCCGGTTGCTGAGCTGCGCCGTACTGAACGAAGGCGAAGTATCGCACATGGATGAGCGTGAGCAGGCCGAAGCATCAGCCTTTTTTAGCCTTTTTATATTGGGATACAACACGTTATAAATACATGAGCAAAATAAAAATGTGTAACCCTATGATATATTATCGAAAGTATTTTTAGAACTTTGCCCTCCCGAATTGCTGTATCACTGGCATAACTTACTATAAATCAGAGTAATGAGAAAAGCAGATTTAGTCAACATCATCGCCGAGAAAACAGGTGTACCCAAAGTGGACGTCCTGGTGACCATGGAGACGTTTTTTTCGGAGATAAAAGCATCTCTATCAAAAAATGAAAATGTCTATATCCGCGGTTTTGGCTCCTTTATTACCAAAAGAAGAGCTAAAAAGGTCGGTAGACACATCAAAAACAACGTATCCATTGAGATTCCGGCCCATTATATCCCATCTTTCAAGCCCGCCAAAATATTTGTGGATGAGGTGAAAGACGGTGTACCACCTGGGATATAGTCATTCGAGTGAAGCAAAAACAACAACTTTATTATGTCATCGGCGCGATCATTTTACTTGCCGTACTCTATTTTGGATTTGACATAAATCCCTCAACACAAAAGGCCATCGAAAAGTCGAGAGCCTTAAACACAGCGGAATACGATATCCCATCCTTCCAGGCCGAAGCCAAAAAAGATCTGAAAAAAGATGAGATTGGATACCTTGAAACACTTGAAGCACAGGTCCAGCATGCAGGACAAGATTCTGCAAAACTGAATATCCTCAAACAATTGTCAGGCTATTGGTTTACGCTGGGAAATCCGGTCATGGCAGGTCTTTATGCTAAAGAAATAGCTGAAAGGGAAAATACGGCTATGAGCTGGTCCATCACAGGCACTACATTTGCTTCCGGATTGCCTCAGGATCTTGAAGAAAAGCAAAAGCTTTTTGCAAGAAACCAGGCTTTAGAGGCGTTTGAAAAGGCGATTTCACTTGAACCCGCGGAGGTTGACCATAGAATTAACCAGGCGTTGTGTTATATTGAACTGCCGGAAGCCGGGGAACCAATGAAGGGAATACAGATGTTAGCAGGTCTGGCGACCAATTACCCACAATCCCCCGCACCTCCTTACCACCTGGCAAGGCTGGCGGTGAGGACCGGGCAGTACGAAAGAGCGCTGACCAGAATTGAACAGGCCATCAAACTTGATTCTACCGATTCAAGAATAGCGTGCCTGGCCATTGATATATATACGGCATTAAATAAACCCGAAGAAGCCTCGCGACTGACGGATAGATGTGCCGGAGAGAAGTAGACCTATATTTTATAAAAACATAATTATTTAAGTATGCCTTGCGGTAAGAAAAGAAAAAGACATAAAATCGCTACACACAAGCGAAAAAAGCGTCTGAGAAAAAACAGACACAAGAAGAAGAATAGATAAGCATTCATTTAACCGGCATCAACGCAGTCCGATGTCCAAGATATATGCCCTCCTGATGCAGGGGGGTAGCCGGTGGAAAAGTGCCATAGAATCTAATCTTCCATGTGTACTAAAGGATCAATACGATCCTTTGCTTCCGGTGTATCATCGCTGCATTATTAACGATATACCCTATTGCCGTCAATCAATGCCTGAATACCCCCCTGTACGTGTGCAGGTGTGGCAAAAGAATTGTTTTGATTATTGCCTTTCAGGGCTTCGACTGCTGATGTGCCATTGAGCATATAGGGTAGTTTATGGACAAAGAATTAATCGTCCAGGGGACTCCGACCAGAGTGGAAATCGCACTGGTGGAAGATCAGAAACTGGTAGAGCTGCATCAGCAAAAAACCAAAACCAACTTTTCAGTTGGTGATATCTTTCTGGGTAAGATCAAAAAGACGATGCCCAGTCTTAACGCTGTTTTCGTAGATATCGGCCATCGTAAAGATGCCTTCCTTCATTATACCGACATGGGCCCCAAACTAAGGACCATCATGAAGTATACAGAGGATAGCATTAATGGCGTACAGCAGACAGCCCTCCTTGATAATTTCGAATTCGAACCGGAAATCATCAAGACAGGCAAGGTAGATCAGGTGATCAAAAAAAGTGAAAACATCCTGATCCAGATTCTGAAAGAACCCATTTCCACCAAAGGGCCAAGGCTGAGTTGTGAGATTACCATTCCGGGTCGTTTTATCGTTCTCACACCTTTTAGTAATACTATAGCGGTCTCCAAAAAAGTAAGCAGCCAGGAAGAAAGAAAACGACTGCAGTTACTGGTAGAATCCATTCGTCCGAAAAATTTCGGCATCATCGTCCGCACGGCTGCTGAAGGTAAAAAAGTAGCCGACCTCCACGAAGAATTAAAAGATCTTCTGGATAAATGGAGTCAGATCCACAAGCAACTTTACAAGCGACAACAACCTGCCAAGTTACTCAGTGAACTGGACAAGACCAGTTCTATCCTGAGGGATATGCTCAATGACGATTTTACCAACATCATCGTTAATGACAAGGATATCTATGACAATATCCAGGACTATCTCGAAAACATAGCCCCTGCCAAATTGGATATCATTTCGCTTTATAAAGGCAAAAAACCTGTGTTTGATACGTACGGCGTCAATCGCCAGATCAAATCCTCTTTTGGGAAAACCGCCACCTTACCCAGTGGTGCCTACCTCGTCCTCGAGTCAACAGAAGCGATGCATGTCATCGATGTTAACTCAGGTCCTAAGATGCAACGCAAAGACCAGGAAAGTACCGCCATAGCAGTCAACCTGGAAGCTGCTGAAGAAATAGCGCGCCAGCTAAGGCTTCGTGATATCGGCGGTCTGATCGTCATTGACTTTATCGATATGCGAAGCCCCGAAAACAAAACGGAGCTGATGCGGCAAATGAAGGATTTGATGAAACGGGACAGCGCACAACACACGATTCTCCCGCTCAGTAAGTTTGGCCTGATGCAGATCACCCGTCAGCGTGTACGCCCGGAAGTCAAAATTGATACGACCGAAGTATGCTATACCTGCAGCGGTACAGGCAAGGTGAACCCAACTATACTGATCACAGATGATATCGTTCGTGACATCGAATATATACACCAGAGCCGACCTAAAACCAGCCTTCGTATTGAAGTGCATCCCTATGTCAATGCATTCCTGAAGCAGGGTTTCCCCAACTTCCAACAAAAGTGGTGGTTAAAGAACCAACGCTGGATCGGCATCACCGCCAACAACGATTTCGGGCTGCATGAGTATAAGTTTTATGATAAGAACAATGATGAGATAAGATTGTATTAGAGAGAAAAGAGAAAAGAGCTGGGTATGAGTTGTGAGTGTTGCTTGTGCTGAGCGAGTGTTGCTTGTGCTGAGCGGAGTCGAAGTATGATTTAGGGGAAACCGGAGCTATTCCCTGCCGTTGAAAACGGCTACCATGCCTCTTGTATAGAACAAGCTCTCTTTGATTTACCGTACGCGAGCGTAGATACAATCTACGCTCAACATGTTTCTACACTACCTGAAAACTATAAACTATAAGCTATAAGCCATAAGCTATAAGCTTTACCTTGATACACAAATGAAACAAGACATATCCACCCCTGAAGATATCAAGACACTCATCGATGCCTTTTATGAGAAAGTAAAAGAAGATGATGTCATTGGATACATCTTCAATGAGATCGCAAAGGTTGACTGGCCAAAACATCTTCCAAGAATGTATGCATTCTGGGAGTTTTTGCTTTTAGGGAAAGATACCTATAAGGGCAATCCGATGGAAGTCCATCAAAAACTCCATCAGTCTGTAAAACTTACTGACGCTCATTTTACGCGCTGGTTACAATTGTTTCATGAAACAGTGGATGAACATTTTGCAGGCATGGTAGCGGAAGACGCAAAGAACCGGTCAAACCTGATCGTACTGACCTGGAAACCAAAATTTGTCTGAGCATGTAAATGCTGATTCATACCAGTTATCAGCTTGTTCATCGTTTATTAATTTTCTTTTTACCTTGTATGTACAATATTGCAGGTAAAATTGCATTTCCTTTATATTCATTCAATGCAAGTGGTGTGAAGATATTTTTTCCTGTACTGAATTGGGGCCTTGGTCACGCAAGCAGATCACTCCCCCTCATCAGAAATTACCTTGAAATCGGCCATGAGGTCATCTGTGCGTCTGACGGCGAGGCTTTGACCATGTTGCGTAAAGAATTACCTGATCAAATTGTACTTCAGTTGCCCGGTTACAACATTCTTTATGGAAGCCGTTTCATGCCTATCAACATGTTCAAACATGGTCCGGGAATGTTGAAGACCATACGGACAGAGCATGAGCTCACCAAGGCTATTGTATCCCGAAATAAAATAGAATGTATCATTTCCGATAACCGTTATGGTTGTTACCATTCCGAGATCCCTTCTGCATTAATTACGCATCAGTTGCAGGTATTCAGTGGACAGAAATTACTGGATGCTTATATCCGTCGGCAGATAAGGTCATGGTTTAAAAAATTTACTGAAGTATGGGTTCCCGATCAGGCACCTCCTGGCAATATCACAGGTGATCTATCAGGGATTAATACGGATCCTATTCCCAAATATTATCTGGGTGTGATTTCAGAATTAACGTCAAAACCAACAAAAGGGAAATATGCTGCTGTAGCCGTCATTTCCGGTCCTGAACCTCAGCGAACCCATTTCGAAAACACGGTGATCAAACAACTGTCCGTCCTCGATGGGAAGTATGCTATCGTCAGAGGCAAACCGGATATCGATGAGCCAATAAAAGAGATAGGAAACCTGACGATATTTCCTTACGCCAGCAGGGCTGAACTCTCTGCACTACTGAATGAAACGGAAATAGTTATTTCGCGGAGTGGCTACACGACTTTAATGGATCTTTCTAAAACCGGTCATAAAGCAATCCTTTGCCCTACACCCGGACAATATGAGCAGGTATACCTGGCCGACAGATTAAATGCCTTGGGTCAATGTGTCTACAAACGACAAGAAAACATTGACCTCCAAAAAGCCCTGTTGGAAGTAAGGCAAGTGAAACCAATAGGTTATGGAGCCTACAATGTAGTCGAAGATCATCTCGACAGACTCATCCATCTTGCAGGCAAAAATATTCAGCCTCAAATGGTAGAGAATCCTAACCGATAGTTTGCTACTTGGCAGGTTTGATCTGGGCATTAACCGCATTGACCTGATCCATAGACCGCTTGAGTCCGATCGATACAAACGTTTTTATAGCGTCTGCCCCTGCCTTAAGCACATCAGGAAGTAGTTTGCCTTCTTCCACTGACCATTTACCCAACACATAATTGACCTGCCCTCCGGGATGGAAATTTTTTCCAACGCCTATGCGCAACCTGGCATATTCAGTGGTAGAAAGCTGAGCCTGAATGTCCTTCAATCCGTTATGTCCACCATCCGTTCCTTTTCCTCTAAGTCGAATAGTACCGAGATCTAATTGAATCTCATCTACGATGACAAGCAAATTTTCAACCGGTATCTTTTCCTTTTGTAGCCAGTAATTCACAGCTTTACCGCTGAGATTCATATATGTATTAGGCTTAAGGAGAATTAACGTTCTGCTTTTATGCTTTACTTCTGCTATGCTTCCCAGTGTGGCACTTTTCCATATGCCTTCCATTGAGGAAGCTAATTCATCCACGACATTAAAGCCGATGTTGTGTCTTGTATCGGCATATTCTGTACCTATATTCCCTAGTCCAACAATTAGATATTTCATATCAGCTGCAAAATTAATTGATTTAACATTGGCTGGTGAAAAAAGTTAAAATAGCAGTGATAGGTTAGCAGATAGAAGCTAGCTGTTAGCAACTTCTATCTGCTAACTACTAACTACTAACTTTTAATTGCTCTTTGCTCAGTATCTTTAGCCCATGAAATCAACCCCCATTTTCCCGAGGCCTGTTGAAGGCGAATGCCCTGAATATTATTTCCGCTATATCGACCAAGTGCCGGAAGTGGACATCCTTACCTATCTGCATACGCAGCGTGACTGGTTTGGTGACTTTATTGAAGGCCTGACTATAGAACAAGCCACGTATCGCTATGCACCGGGCAAATGGTCCCTCGCCGAAATGATCGGTCATGTGCTCGATTCAGAGCGTGTATTTGCTTATCGTATGATGGCTCTCAGCAGGGGAGATGAAAACAAGCTGCCAGGTTTTGATCAGGACCTCTATGTAGCCAACTCCATCTATGACGGTACATTTCCTGGAGATCTGGCCACTGAATGGAGAGCCGTACGTTCTGCAACATTGTACCTGTCAAGGACGATTGATGAAACAATGGCATCACGAACAGGAGTGGCAAATAACCTGCCGGTGAAAGTGCTTTCGTTTCCGTATATCATGGCTGGACATGTGATGCATCATTATAGCATAGCAAAAGAACGATATCTGAGCGCTGCAGAATAATATGTTTCATCGGGCAGATACCATACGATTTCTTTCAAAAATCACTTTTCCCAAACTTTTAAACCTGGGATTGATCTGGATATCTTTCCAGCTGACGAAGCTGATGAGAAAACCCATTCAATGGGGAACGCCAATGACCATTTCCATCGAGCCTACTACCGCATGCAATCTCAGATGTCCTGAGTGCCCAAGCGGCCTGAGATCCTTCACACGGGAGACTGGTAATATGAAGGAAGATTTTTTCCGGAAAGTGATCGATGAAATGCATAAGCGATTGATGTATCTCATCTTTTATTTTCAAGGTGAGCCCTATATCAATCCAAAATTTCTTGAGATGGTGAAGTACGCCCACGCTAAAGGGATTTATACTATCACCTCCACGAATGGTCATTTTCTGCATGAGGAAAATGCAAGAAAGACAATTGCCTCTGGTCTCGATCGCATCCTCATCTCCATCGATGGTTCCACACAAGAAGTGTATGAACAATATCGAAAAGAAGGAACACTAGCCACAGTTCTTGAGGGTGCACGCAATCTGGTCAAAGCTAAAAAAGAAGCAGGATCAAATACGCCTCACATTGTCTTTCAGATGCTCGTCGTCAAACCCAATGAGCATCAGATTGAAGAAGTAAACCGGTTGGCAAAAGAAATAGGTGTAGATGAAGTAAAATTGAAAACGGCACAGGTATACGATTTTGCAGATGGTAATGATCTGATCCCAACGCAAATGAAATACAGCAGGTATGACCAGGATACCTCCGGCAAATGGCATGTCAAAAACAAACTACTTAATCAATGCTGGAAACTCTGGCATGCCTGCGTGATCACCTGGGATGGAATCATTGTACCCTGTTGCTTTGATAAAGATGCTACACACAAACTCGGAGATCTCAGGGAAAAATCATTTACTGAAATATGGAAAGGCCCATCGTATCAACAATTTCGCACTCAATTACTTCAGGGCCGCGATAAGATTGATATCTGTACTAATTGTACAGAAGGATGCAAAGTGTGGGCGTGAACGCCTCTTCCACCTCTTCCACCTCTTCCACCTCTTCCACCTCTTCCACCTCTTCCGCCCGGTTGCTGAGCTGCGCCGTACTGAGCGAAGCCGAAGTATCGCACATGGATGAGCATGAGCAGGGCGAAGCATCAGCCTTTTCTTTGATCGCAGATATCGTAGATGAATTTTTAAAAAAAATTACGCAAATTCCTATCTCAACAGGTTTTTATTTAAAACTTCATTGTCAATTGTCTGTTCAGGCTCTCTCCACTTCCGCCTCTTTCTCTGAGCGAAGGTGGCGGAGTAAGAAAAGGTACTCACCCTCTTCCCTTCGACAAGCTCAGGGACCCGGCATATTTTACGTTTAGATCTCTTTGGCCTCTTTGGCCTCTTTGGCCTCTTTGGCCTCTTTGGCCTCTTTGGCCTCTTCCGCCTCTTGAGTCTTTTACCTCGTCAGGCTATACAACACATCCAGCCACCTATATCTCGCTTTGAATATTTTCATCAACGGTACAGGATTAGCTCCAAATTGTCTGCGTACTTCTGAAACAGATTCCAACATGCTGCCGCAAAAGTCAAATGTTTGCAAGTTCCTCTCTGCAAAAGCTATACGTAACGCTTCACGACACAGTTTGATACTGGCACCCCGGCTCCTGCCTTCAGCGTTGTCACCTGCAAGAAAATAATATGCGCTGTCCTGATCCCAGAGCAAATAGGATACGGCGATTATATTTCCGTTAGTATCCGTTGCGCCCAGTTTAATACCTGCGTCGTGCTTCGTGATAGCCGTATCCAATCTGGAAAACATTTCCGCTGAATAAGGGATTTTCATTTTCTGACGATCATAGGTTTCCCGGCATAATGCATAAAATCCAGAAGGCGATACATCACGAATCATATTTACTGTCACATCATTGTCACGTATATTCCGTTTGAGGTTACGATTGATCTGCTGATCGAGTGATGCTTGATCCATGTGGTCGATCGCAAAAGTGTATCGCATCTCTTGTCTGAATCCCTTCCAGTGAAACGGTAACCAATTATTGAAACTCCGGGCTTCAAAAACCATTGAAAAATATCCATAGTTTGGCAGATCATCGATCAACATCCAGATGATTTGCTTTTCCCGTGTCAGCCATTTATGTTCTGAAATATCTGGCGGCTTTTCCATCCAGATGCGCAGGTGATGCGTAAGTGATGGCATTCCTATAGTCCCAATCCCCCACCTGCGGCCTGGTGTGTATGGCATAGCCCCAACGACCTGTTCATTTCGTATGGCAAGCGCTACTTCCCATTCACCTGTGGCATCAAGCCACCAGGGTTGCATGAACAATCCGGTGATCTTATCCTGATCGCATAATGAGCGATATATATTCCTTCGTTCTTCGCGGGTCATCCGGTCAGTATATTACGAAACTTTCGAAGGACATAGAACCATAAGGGATAATAGTGGAATAGCACCACCTCCTTTCCATGCGTCCCGGCCTTCCACTGATAGACACCTTTCATCATTGTATTACGTGTGTTGGGTTCATATCCCATGAGATCCATCGTCTCCACATCCATCTGCCGGAGAAACAAACCATCCTGCCACAATAAAAAATAATGCGCCCTTCCTGTGAGGGACTTATCATCATTGTCATGATGATAATTACTTGCATTGACATAAAGCAAGGCTCTTTTCTCTTCTTTATCTATCACCCATATGTGACTGCACAACATCACACCTTCATAAAATATAGCTGATGATTCCACTACCGGAAACTGATCAAAATCCTGCGGTGTATAGCCTTTGAGCCCCTTTAATCTAGCGGTAGCAGCAAATAGTTTGAGCGTATCCGTCAGCAGGGAATGGCCACGATCCACTGTCAGGCCTTCGCGTTCAGCACGGTTGATTTTAGTACGTGTGGAATCTGACCACTTGGTTACAAATGTTGGATCGCGCAGATCCACAACGATTGTTGGAAAGGGTATCCGAATCATCAATAGGATATCCTTCATGACCAGGGAGAATAAATGAGTGGTGCTCAGAGCCCAGCCTGGCTTTCGGTTGAAATACGTATACGTCATCCATCTTTTCTGCTCACGTATCATGCACACAATCATTATACAGTTTTATCCATTTCGACAGGAGCTCCTGTCTGCTAAACCGTCTGGCAACAGAAGCGCTTACTTCCGCTGCTTCAAATGTATCATATTGGCGAAACATTTGGATCATCGCCTTTGCCAACGCTTCCACCGAGCCTTGTTCACACTGTATGCCTTGTTTTTCTGATTGCAGAATATAAGTCGAACCGGCAGTTTTTGATGCAACTACAGGTATTCCGCAAGCATTTGCTTCAACCATCGTTTTCCCAAAAGTTTCAAATCTGCTGGAGGAAACCAACACATGGCTTTGATGAAAAAGCGTTGCTACTTCCTTTGGTGTCAGGAGGCCCCGAAAATCAACCTTATCTGCTATCCCAAGTTGTTTCGCCAATCGCTCCAGGACATATTGATATGGAATATGATCAACAAGCACAAGGCGAAATTTTTGCTGTGGTAGTGTATGCACCACAAGACTAAAGGCTTCCAAAAGTAAATCAAGTCCTTTGGTGTAAATCGGTTCGCCAACGGACACCCACTGAAAATGGTCTGTTTTAATTGAAGAAGGTTCCGGAAAAAATATGGCAGTGTTGTAATCATTGGGGAACACGGTGATAGCAACATCGGTATACTGTGCCATTGCTTCCTTTAAGCCTGGACTTACTGCTGTGACCCGACTTGCATTATCCATGGCTGATCGAATGAATGGAAGATGTGCTGTCGAAATATTCTCCTGTAAAAAACCTGAGTAATGTTCTGTGATGATATAAGGTATGCCCGTCTTGTGAAAAACAAATTCCGCGATCCAGCCAGCCTGATACCCCTGTGCATGAACAAGATCCGGCGAAGTATGAAGCTGAAAATGCTTTATGAGTTCCATGCCACACTTCCTTATCCACCATTTGATGAGTTGACGATGAATCTTTGGCGGAAACCAACCGGTGCCTCTCCAAGTGGGCACTCCATTTTCCACGCCAAACGTTGATCGTGTAGTATGCAAAGCGTTACTTGAATATCCGGCATAAGCTACCCGCGCATCAATATCTAGCTTACGAAGCTCAAGAGCTTGCTCATAAAAAAGAAAACCGGCGATAGATGAAGTGCCCGCACTAAAATACCACGAAGGCAGTATGACGACTTGCATAAGCGGCTCAGGTATTAGTGGGCAGTGATGTGATAAAATGCTTACGAATATATCTGTATGCGCCCATCATCCTTTCTGTGAGATTAAAACCAAGTAATTTATATACGCCAGTATAAAGACGAACACCCTTTACTGTCGGCAAAAAAGAAGTACCTGAGAAATATTGGCTGTGGATTTTCTTTGCCTGATTTGGATCAATGATATACAGGGCCCTTAGGTTTTTAAAAACGTATTTTTGAAAGGCCAGATATCGCTCCGGTGTAGTCATGTTTTGTTCAACTAGATAATTCCATATTTCTTCCCGGAGGACAATTCCTATTGTAGGCTTGTGTTTAGTGTTTTTAGTGATGGATCCTGAAATCCTTTCGCGGACTAGGGTCAAATTATCAGCACAACCTTGTATCTGGAAACCTGCCTTTAGCATTCTGAACATCAATTCATACTCCTGATTACTATAATACTCTGTATTCCATCCGCCGACTTTTTCCAAAGCACTTTTACGCCAGAGCATGGAAGAAGTAGAACCTAATTGACTACTTAATAAAGCAGCCCAGAAATCTTCCGGTGCCCATGCTGAAGGTACTTTTTTCCCACTCAGAAAACCATAAACGTGAGGTGATACAATCATATCTGCCTGATGATACTTTAACTGTGTTTTGATTTTATTCGTTAAGAGCAAGTCATCTACATCCAGAAATTGTATCCATTCTCCTTTTGCTTCAGCTAATCCTTTATTCCTTGCAAAAGCTGATCCTCTTTGAGATTCATTAAGCCATCGTACAGCTGGATGTGTATATACACTCGTGCTATTGGCTGTCCCTGATGGTATGGTCGCCTGGTTACATACCACCAGGATCTCATATGATTCAAGATGCTGGTCCAGCACGGACGAAATAGCCTCTTCAAGGAAATTCAATTCATCATAGAATGGGATAATGATCGTGACCAAGATTTATATTTTTATATCCTAAGGTAAAAAGGGACATGCCCTCAGTATTTTGCAAAGGATGTAATACACATCCAAAGATATAGATTCTCAAGGGACTACGACAGCTCGAACCGGAGCAAAATCATTGTCCTTCTGGTCAATGCTTGACTACTAAATAGAAATGTAAATTTAACATTCCCGGTGTCTTCTGCCTTTTAATCTTAAAAGCTTTAAATCTAATCTCCTTATGAGCCATAATACGCATCTTGAAAAAATTCAAGTACACGTAAAAAAGATTTTGGCATGGTTTTCAAAATATTGATCGAGATTTACCGTCCAATTGTTTTACTATGAAAATGAGTGCATTGATTTCTCTCCTGATGTTATTCGTTGCCGGGTTATCCGGGCAAACCGAGTCGCTTCTCTCATCCATAAAACAGGACTCCGCTATCAGCCTTTTTCTGACCCTAGACTGGAAGCATATAGAAAAGAATAAAAAAGATAAAAACTATCAGGACGCTAATGTGCGGCTGGTCACACAAGATGATAAATCTATCGCCATCGCCGGGAAAGTGAGAACCAGGGGGAATATGCGTCTGCAGTTATGCTCCATGCCACCACTCAAACTCAAATTTGATAAGCGTGTTCTCGCAGCACAATCCCTGAACCCACTGAATGAATTAGATATTGTACAGCCATGTCATGAAGCAGATCAATATTATCAACTCCTATTAAAGGAATACCTTGCTTATAAACTCTGGGAGCTTGTATCGCCTTTTTATTTCAAAGTACAACTGGTAAAAATCCATTATCTGAATCCGGATAGTTCCGAAGCCCACGCATCCTCTTACGCTTTTCTGACCGAGAATACTGAAGAATTGGTAGAAAGGCATGGGGGAAGAAGAAACAAAACGGCTGTGATCAGTCAAAATGCTGTTGATAAAGATCCGATGTTGAAAGTAGCTTTGTTTCAATTTATGATCGGCAATACAGACTGGTTTATTCAGAACAGACATAACCTGGAATTTGTCGTGATTCCAGGGCATAATCTACTGGTGCCTATTCCATATGATTTTGATTATTCAGGGCTGGTCAATGCCCAGTATGCTGCTCACCACGAAAGCCTGAAATTATCTACTGTCACTTCACGCTATTACCAGGGATGGTGTTTCACTGAAGAGGAGGTGAATGAAGCGCTTGAGGTGTTTCGTCAGCAAAAAGCAAAAATCCTCTCTATGCCATACCAGATTCAGGGGCTGACCGAAAAATCAGCTGATCAGGCACGGGCCTTCCTTTCAGGATTTTTCGAAGTCATCGAAAATCCAAAAAAACTGGATAACCAGATTATAAAGCATTGTGCTATGTGGCCGGTGAAAAACTGAGCACTCCACACTTGTGTAAGAAAGTAAGAGGGTAAGAAATTTAAGTAGCACATCTCATCGACTATACGCTCAGTACACCGCTCTTTTCTCTTTTCATTTAATTGGTTGGTGAGCTTGTCGAACCATCATTTTTCACTAAACCACCCTCCATACTTCACATAATTAGCCGCGGTCCTGGTGATAAAAAACTGCCGGTTGTCAGGATCAAGTTCTTTGATTTTTTTTGCAGGGATTCCACCATAAATCCATCCTGATTCAAGGATTGAATTTTCCAATACAACTGCACCGGCTGCAACAATAACATGTTTTTGCACGACGG
>JBBRDL010000068.1:0-21388 GCA_038203965.1 Chitinophagales bacterium
CGATTTGCCTTTGCATAGGATTTCTATTCGCATGGACATTGACTACTACACAAGCGCAATCAAATATTACCGGCCGGGTATCTGATGAAACACATCATCCTGTTTCCTTCGCTAATATCCTCCTACTTGAGGCCAGGGACAGCGCATTGGTCAAAGGGACCGTCTCCGGAGATGATGGGTCTTTTGTTCTTAATTCTTTCCCTTCCGGAAGCTACTTCCTGAAAATAATGATGGTGGGTTTTATGGATCATGATTCAGAAGCCTTTGCCTATGAAGCTGGGACCGGTGGTAGAGATTTTGGAGAGCTAGTGCTACATGAAGATGCTGTCATGATGGATGAAGTACAGGTGGTTGCCAAAAAGGCACTTTTCGAACAAAAGATTGACCGCATGATCGTCAATGTGGCCAGCAGTATTACTATGTCCGGGACGAATGCATTAGAAGTGCTTGAGCGATCGCCGGGCGTACTCGTCAACAGACAAAGTAATGCGATCTCTGTCAGTGGAAAAAGCGGGGTCGTGGTGATGATCAATGGCAGGATCAATTACATGCCAGCGGAAGCGGTTACCCAACTCCTCGAAGGCATGAGTGCGGATAACATCGAACGTATTGAAATCATGACTACACCGCCTGCAGATCTTGATGCGGAGGGCAATGCAGGATATATCAATATCGTACTGAAGAAAAATATAGGAGATGGCTTCAATGGTGGATTTGCTGTTGGCGCAGGCTATGGAAAAGGAGCTGCCGGAAATGCAAATCTCAATTTTAATTATCGGAAAGGGAAATCAAATCTGTATGGTGATTACGGGTATCTCCATGAATCACAGGAACAAACCTTTGAATTTTACAGGAGAATCATGTTAAACGGTGATCAAATCGAAACAGAGACAGTGTCTGACCGACTGCCTAACAGAAATAACCATATAGCCAGACTAGGATTGGACTACCAGGTTAGCGACAAATTGTTGATAGGAGGCCTGGTGTCGGGGTATAACACAAAATGGCTAATGGATGCCACCAATGTTGCTGATTTGTCGAGTAATGGCATACTCGACACAGTCATAACCGTAGACAATCATGAATTAAATCAATGGAAAAATCTGGGGGGAAATATAAACCTTCAATATACCTTTTCAGCAGGCAGATCCCTGACCGTCGATGCAGATTATCTATGGTACCTGGACAATAATCCAACGGATTACAACAACCACTATGAGGACGGAGAGGGCAATTTCCTTTTTGAAAATTATACACGAAGTACAAAGATGACACCCATCTTCATCAAGGTGGGAAAACTGGATTACAAGACGCCCATTGGAAATAGGATAAAATTTGAAACCGGAGTAAAAGGAACGATTTCCAATTTCACCAATGATGTGGGTGTAGAGTACCGTGACAACGGTGAGGAATGGGTGAAGGATCCCGAACTTACTGCAAAATATAACCTTGATGAAACAATCGCAGCAGGATATTTATCCCTGGAAGCTCCGCTTGACAAGAAAACGGATATCAAAGCTGGCTTGCGTTATGAGTACACAGATTCAAACCTAGGTTCAGAAGAAGAGCAGGATATTGTCGATCGTGAATTCGGAAAATTTTTTCCTTCGCTGTTTATTTCACGAAGACTGAACGAGAACAATACAATCAAATTTGTTTATGGTAAGCGAATCACCCGCCCTACGTTTAATGACATGGCTCCCTTTGTCATCTTTCTTGATCCGTATACCTTTTTCTCGGGAAATCCTGCCGTACAACCAGCTATCTCCAACAACTTTGAACTTGGCTACACGTTCAAATCAGCGCTGGTATCGTTAAATTATGGGATAGAGGATAGCACCATAGCCAATTTTCAAAGTACCATCATTGAAGGAACAAATAAGCAGTTGCTTTTTACGGAAAATCTCAAGCAGGTGAAGACGCTGTCCCTGACCTTGTCCTTTCCGCTGACCCCAGTCAGATGGTGGAATATGTATTACAACATTAGCGGCGTATTCCAGGAGGCACAACAATTTGATGAGTTTGGTTTGCAGACATATGAGGCCGGAAACATCAGCGCTTACACCTCGCAAACCTTTACGCTTCCAAAAGCATTTACACTGGAGATTACTGGATTGTATGTGAGTGGCGGGTTGTTCGGAATATTTGCCCTTAAGCCTTTTGGTTCGGTCAATCTGGGATTGCAAAAGAAATTTGGAGCTAATGGTGGTAACCTTCGATTAGGGGCAGATAATATATTTAATACCATGATCTACCGCGACGAATTAGACCTGGAAGCGCAACAACAATACTTTAGTGCCCAGCTTCAATTTACCCAACCTACCATTAAATTGACCTACACACGTAATTTTGGTAATCAAACAGTGAAAGGAGCAAGAACACGTGCAACAGGTTCGGAAGAGGAAAGGAAACGGGTTAATAATTAAAGTTATGAAATTGAAAGTTATCATCACTGGATCAACTGGTATGGTTGGAAAGGGTGTATTACTGGAGTGTCTGGATAGCCCTGAAGTAGAAAAGGTACTGGTCATCAACCGGAGTTCTGTGGGCATCACGCATCCCAAGCTCAAGGAGATCATTCACAAGGATTTCTTTGACTGGGGCTCGATTCGTGACCAACTCAATGGATATACTGCATGTTACTTTTGTCTGGGCGTATCATCAGTGGGTATGACTGAGGTGGATTATCGGAGGATGACCTATGAACTCACGCTTGGCTTCGCACGTGAGGTGCTTGCCTTAAATCATGAAATGACGTTTTGTTATGTTTCGGGTGCAGGTACTGATAGCACAGAGAATGGTAGGCTGATGTGGGCTCGCGTGAAAGGCAAAACTGAAAATGATCTGCTTGCGCTTGGTTTTAAAGATGCGTATATGTTTAGACCCGGGTTTATCCAGCCGATGAGAGGCATTAAGTCGAAGACAGCTTTATACCAGGGCATTTATAATATCATCAGTCCGTTCTATGGATTGTTGCGCCGTATGCCAAAGTATGTTACGAGTACAGTCACATTGGGTAAAGCTATGATCGGAGTAGCTTATAAAGGTTTTCCGAAGAGAATACTCGAGAGTCTCGATATTAATACCTTCAAATAGCGTTCTCAGGGACCCGGTTGCATTTTTTAATGAATTACCATTCGAGGACTAAGGGATCTGGATGTAATTTTCGTTTCACTTCAATTCGTTAATCTCACTGATTCGATTGTATATTTCTCTTCAATTAAAATCAAAAGGTATAGGGACTCTATAGGATGTTTCAATACCAACGCTATCAACATGGGACTGTACCGAAAAGCAAATAGCTATATTTATAGCATTAAATATAATTCACTACGTCAGCTCCCGAATTTTTGCTGGCTCAAATTCTAAAAGATGCGATTTTGTAAAAGTGTACTCTTCCTTTCTGCTTTCCTGCTTTTATCAACGGTCCATCTTGGTGCACAGGGATGCAGTGATGCTGGATTATGTAGCATTGATGCATTTAAACCTTCACCTGGACAACTGACACATAATAATAAGGTGGTTATAGGTGCTTCAATGGGTGCCGCGGATTATGACATTACAGCTTTTGGCGCCTATCTAGCCTATAAGCGAAAGCTTGGAGAGAGCTGGAGTGTGGATGGCCGGATGACCTTTCTTGCACAGAACGGAAAAGATATTTCAGTGAGTGGCCCTGGTGATATTTTTGGCAATATCAATTATCTGATTTCAGAAAAGTTAACCCTTACGGCTGGTGCAAAGATTCCATTAAATAGGGCGGATGGGGATTTGGATGGTCTGGCTCTTCCTATGGATTATCAATCAAGTCTTGGCACTTTTGATTTTTTAGCCGGGGTCAGCTATAATTCTGAAAAATGGCAGATGGCACTCGGAGTACAAATTCCATTGGACCAAAATGACAATCGCTTTTTCCCCGAGTTGTACGGACCGGATTCACCTTTTCTTGAAATACAAGCTACAAACGCTTTCAAGCGCCAGGCGGATATTTTATTTCATATATCACGAACATTTGACTTATCGGATAAGGTCACCATGACCCCTGGGTTGTTGCCCATCTACCATATTGATGAAGATATGTTCACCGGTGTCGATGGTATTGAGCAGGCCATCCCGGGTTCGGATGGGATTACGATCAATGCTACAGTCTTTTTTGAGATTCTCCTTGGTGACGCAGGTTCACTTGAATTTAATTTGGGTTTCCCGCTGGTCGTCCGTGAAGCACGACCGGATGGTTTGACAAGGAGTTTTGTATTTGGTGTCGGCTATTCATATCACTTCTAATAAAATCTCCACTGAATGCATAATTTCTTGATAATTTGCTAAATCATTTTTAGAACTTACCAGGAACATCGCTATCCTATGAAATTTCGTTTTTTACTTTGGATCAATTCATTAGTTTTCTTTGCTTACCTGATAGGCCATCTTTTTGATATTTTCTATATCGTACCTAACTGGAAGTCAGGCAGCATAGAGGATATAGCACGATATAATGCTTTTTTTCAACATGCAGACCCCAGGAATTTTTTTAGTCAGGTGCGACCTGTTTCCATTGCACTTTCCTTTATATGCCTTGTGCTATTTTGGGCTAAAGGCTCACCTATCCGAACTTTCCTGATCATCTCCCTGATGATTGATATCCTCATCTATGTGATTACATACTTCTACTTCACACCGATCAACGATTATCTTTTTTTAAATGAAACATCCTCCATGATTCCTGATATCGTCAAGCAGGATGCATCCAAATGGATTGGAGCCAATTATATGCGGATAGCCATGATTTCTATCGGGTTCTTCACCTCCCTTCAGGCTGTTCACTATTCATATGCTTCTCGGTATAGGATGAGTTGAGCCCGTAGGGCTTCAGATTGACATGCATTGTGCATAATCCAACGTAATCCTTCTTGATAAAAATCATTGACCACACAAGTGAACCATCAGAACTATAGTTGAGTAGCTGAGATTTATATCGAACGTTACTTGTTTAAGCTACCCCTGAAACAGCCAAATATTTGCCCTCAATACCAATGCCAGGTTGACAATCACGTGGACGCTCTAATCGCTATCAGGGTGTTGGAGCAGCTCTTTAAAAGTACTTTTATGAGAATGATAAACAATATTTTTTAAAATTTAAGTTTACCTTTTTATACCATCAAATACTGCCATGCCTTTAACCCAAAGTGTCACAGACCAAAGAAATCAAGACCTGATCAGCCCGCTGATTTCATCCCTGATCATTGTCCTCTTTCTCTTTTTTATTGATGAGGGCTATTATGATTTCAGATGGATGAAAGAATGGGGCAGCTGGATAGTCTTTGTGATGTACATGATTATTTTATTTCCTGTGCAATGGGCGATTTCCCATTTTATTTTTCGGGATTTCAATGGCTGGAAAAAAACCGTCGCCATGATCTGCATCAGCATTCCTGTCTCCTTGATTTTTTTCTGGATTGTTTTCTAAAAAGGTTAGTGGCCGTTACTCTTTTTCGATGATCACAGACTGCTCTAATTTGAGTTGAGCTCCACTAGTATTTTTAATCACCTCAGGACAATTGATACATTGCTGTGTAATCGTTGTATTGATAAGGGTTAGATTTGCTCCTGCACCTGAATTGAGGATCGAACTACCGGAGATGCCTTCTATCACTACGTTGGTTATGGTCGACTCCTCAATGACGGTGATTGCCTGATTGTGCAATGAGCTTCCTTCAATCGCTACGTTGCCATCGATGTGGCATTGTCGAATATAGATTGGGGAATCATTATCAGCCGAAATAAAAATACCGGCTCCGGTTGTGTTGCCAGTAATATCCGCATATCCGCAGCATATTTGAATGCCGTCTACTAAAATGGTGTCCATTGTACTATCTATCATGAGTACATGAAATGCATTGTCAGATAGGATACTTGTATCACCTATTTCACCGGAAAGGACAGTGACATGTTCATTCAGATTTCTTTGTGAAGTCAGTGTTTCTACTCCGGCAAATCCACCAAAGATGGAGACACCCTGTTCTATTCCAAAGAAAGTATCTCTATTCGTTAAGGAAGATACTGGGTATACACCTTCAGCGATCCAAATTTCATGGATGCTTGTATCTGCATTGCTTTGCTTTAAAGCATCACCGGGCGTACGATATGCAGTGGTCCAGCTTTCACCATCAGGAAAAGCCACAGCATTTTGATTGACATAAATCCGGTTGTTGGCCGGGCCAGGAGCTGCATAGGTACTACAAACAACATCTCCAGATATTAATCTGCAGAAGACGTTGTCGATATAACTGTCATTATCGTTTCCGGCAGTACGTGTTCCCATCAAGGTGCTCCTGATCGTTATCGTACCTGCAGGCACTGGAGTAGTATTTTGTTTGAGCGTCCAGGCACTTTGCATGTGACGTAATGTATCTGTAGAACTAATCACAACATTGTCTTCATCCAAAAACACTAATGCCATGGAAGGCTCATCTGAATTTTGCCAATTTGCCATATAAGCTCCGAAATGCGCCAATACATCACCTGCATTTATTTGAGTACCATAGGGAGAAACATCGTGGTCCTGGTAGGCAGAGGCGAAAGGGTGTTCGACACATAATGCACCAACCGCAAAATATTTTGAACCCTGAAATGGAGATATACCGGAACATTCTCCTGCACTTAATGATTCAATCACCCCGATAGTGGCAGTCCATGAACTAATGCCATTTTCTGCTCCAGGGTTGATGACCAGATTAGTCGTCAATGTATCTATGGATCTGGTCGTAAATCTCGCTGGCAGACTCCATGGACTCCATTCAAGACTTTTGTCTCTGTATCGTACTCTCCACCAATACGTTTCATTTCCTTCAAGGTTAATGATTTCTTCATCTGTCAGGTCATCTCCTTCCTGTAGATTGATCTCATTATACCAGTTGGCATATTGTTTCCAAGATTCATAAGCAGGATTTAAGAAAGTAGTACTGTCAGTCGAAATCTGCCAGTGTGATGATCCATGCTCATCACCATCAGGATCAAAAAATCCATCTGCCTTTATAGTGAAGCAGGCAGCTGACACGGTGTCCATCACTCCAGGAAATAATGGATATGGTGTGAAAGGGGGTGTATTGTTTTTCCGGATAGTCACTATGTCTGTTTGTGTACTTCCGCCTGGATTGAATTGATCACCAAAACTCAGACGTTTGAGTACAAAATGCGGATCAGCCCCTGCAGTCACTTCGACCATCACAAAACCATATTCATCTTCACTGATGATAAACTCATCATAATCTTCGTTGTCAAACTCGCCCCAGTAATCAATATTACCTCCTGACGTAGCGACATTGACCCAAAGATGATCATGATCCCGCGATTGCCCTCTTGAATAAGCGTGTGTGTGGCCAAAAAAGTGAATGGTGGGTTTGCCACATTCTTCAGAAAAGGCTTCCATCAATGCTACAATGTCACCTGTATAATTCGTTTCACCCGGAGTCCACAATTCTGATTTGAAAGGATGATGCATTTCAGCGAAAACAAAATCAATCAGCGTATCGGCGCAACTTAATTCCAGGATATCCTCTAGCCAATCGAGCTGGGCCTGAATCCGGTATAGTGAATTTGAATTTAGACTAATCACCCGCACATTGGAATAATCATGGTAATACCAGTGCTCGAGGTATCCGGGTGTGCCGTTTTCAGGAAGTGTATAATAATTGAAATAATTTTGTGAATTGACTTCATGATTTCCGATGGCTGGATAAAATGGCACTGATCGCCAGAGCGCCTGACCGGGAATAAAGAAGTCGTTTTTCCACTGATTATAGGACGACCCGTTATCAACCAAGTCACCGGGCAGCAGCGCCATTTGCAGGTTTTCACTCAGGGGTGAGCCATAAGCTGTGTCGATATAAGGTAGCAGGCTTGTATTGATGAGATTGGAAAAAACATTGGGATTGCCTCCGTCTTTTTGCATGTCGCTCATCAAAACGATATTGAGCGGTGCCTCGCTGTTTCTGTCAGGCGGTGTCACAAAATCATAAACGGATGATTGCCAGGATCCAGTAATCGCTTTGTAATAGTAGAAGGTCCCTGGGGTTAGTCCCGTTAAAGTTGCTGAATGAAGTTGTGTGCTTCCAAGGGTAGTGATCGAAGTGCCTTGTGAAAAAGAACCAAGGTCGCTGGTGAGACCATACAAGACTTTTCCTTCTGCATTGACATCGGTTTCCCACATGATCACGATCGATGTGGGTGTGGCAAGTTGAAGGTAAGGTTGCACGAGAATGTTCTGTCCATAGCTTGTATTGACCAATAGAAGAGCTGCCGAAATATTGGCAATCAGTCGTTTAGCGTATAGATAAATGTGCATCTGGCTAGGTGACAGGTATTTTGTAATAGTTTTGTAAAAGTAGCAAAACTAATAGATCGTACTTTGCAATCGTAATCCTATGGCAATCAACTATCAACATATTCTCGAAGAGCTATACCAGGAGATCAGCTTTATTCCGGATGGTGGACAAGTCGCCTCCTATATTCCGGAACTAGCTGAAATTGATCCTTCAAAATTTGGTGTGCATCTTGCCACAACCACAGGTGAACAATTTGGAATAGGGGACCATCAAGAAAAGTTTTCTATACAAAGTATAGCGAAAGTGCTATCCCTGACCCTTGCATTTCAACAAAAGGGAGAATCCTTGTGGGATAGAGTAGGGGTCGAACCTTCCGGCAATCCTTTCAATTCGTTATGGCAACTGGAGTATGAAAAAGGTAAACCAAGAAACCCTTTAATCAATTCCGGTGCTATTGTCATCTGTGATATGCTCTGCACCTTATATGATGACCCGTTAAACGAATTACTGTCCTTCATCAGAAAAATATGCGGGAATCACGGAATAGGATACAATGAAAAAGTGGCAGCCTCTGAGAAGAAACTTGGTTTTAGAAATGCTGCATTGATCAACCTGATGAAATCCTGCAACAATATCGACAATGAAATTGAAGAGGTACTTGATGTCTATTATCACATGTGTTCGGTTGAAATGTCCTGTGCTGAGCTGGCCAAAACATTTTTATTGTTTGCTAATCATGGTAAACTGGTGACAACCGGTGAGGTCGTCATTAGTTCGAGCGTGGCTAAGCGTATCAATGCGATCATGCAGACCTGTGGGTTTTATGATGAGGCAGGAGAATATACTTTCAAGGTAGGTCTGCCTGGAAAGAGTGGTATTGGTGGAGGTATTGTTGCTATCCATCCTGGCAATTATGCGGTAGCCGTCTGGAGTCCGAAACTTAATAAAAAGGGGAATTCAGTAAAGGGGATGCAGTTGCTGGAGGCATTGACATCGAAGACGGGGCTGTCGATATTTTGACCACGGATCAGCGAGACTTCGTCTCGGATCGACCACGGAATACGGAAGCTACGCTTCCGATCAGTAAGCGTTAACTACACAGGCGGTCGGCGCAGCCAATCGTCAATCCGCTGACGAAGTCAGCAGGATGCGTGGTCGATCGGAAGCGTAGCTTCCCTGATCTGTAGTCGATCCGAATACGCTGCATCAAGGATCAGGGGTCATTTTTTTCCGGCAGACTATCTTTCAGCATCTCAAACCAAGGAAAGAATGATTTAGGTATTTTTGTCCCTATGAAATATCATTTAGCCCTTTTTCTAATCGGTCTTGCAGTCGCCCGGTTGAATGGCCAATCGTCAACACCGGTTGCTACCCACACTAACATGATGTCGGCTGCCTACATGAAGGATGATTCCACTGACACAATTCCTGCTTCTGAATCTATGATCGATGATTCAGTCAGGATAGAGATGCAGGAGCAAAAGAAGCAGATCGCTTCACTAATGGCAAAAGCAAATCTGACATACTTTCTCATTCGGGTACCTGACAATAAGTACGGCTATACTATCTTTATTGACGGACAGATGTATATCGAGCAGAAATCAATTCCCGCTGTATCCGGCAATGCAGGATTTGTATCAAAGGACGATGCAGAGAAAGTAGCTAAGCTAGTGATTGAAAAAATCAGGCAGGGCGAAATGCCACCAACAGTTTCCACTGAGGATCTACAACTACTGAAAATTGGCGATTGATCTTTCATGCTGCGCATCTGGTGCGACGATACATCGGAAGCAAGGGTTCCTTGAGCATTGGTGCCGATGTCGACAGCAGGACTAGCATTTATTTACTATTTTGTTCCCTACTGAGTTTCCATATGCGTTTCACACCGCTTACATGTTTTTTACTTCTCCTGTGTATAAGCCCTCGTTGTAAGGCCTATGGACAGCAGACAAATTATCCGGTTGACCAATGGACGTCAGCGCTCTCCGTTACAAAGGATATAAAGTCAACCTCGTTCAGATCTGTTTTTAATGAGCTTTATGCGCTTGACTCAGTCAACTATTGCATTGCGCGGAGCTTACTGAACGACCTTATCCCAAGAGAGAATATCCATTTCAGTATCAGGTTGCGTATCCTTGAGAGCCAGTTACAACTCTCTAATAAATCCTGTCCTGGAGCTTTTGTTGCTTTAGCCGATCTGCAGGATGCACTTCAGACGGCCTATGAAATTGATGACGACTGGCTCAAGTTTGAATTGCACAACATTTTATCTGTTCACTACACTAATTTATCGAATTTCGGGTCGGCCGCCATGCATGCGATGAGTGCTATTGATCTTGCAGAAGCACTGGGTCCGGATAATCTTTCTGTAGGTGCAGGAGGCTGGTATGGGCTTGGATATATATTATATCATTCAAGAGAATATGAAGCCTCTATTATGGCATCTGCTATGGCCTTGAATGTCTCCTCTTCTGCACAGGATGCCCCTGTAGATACTCTTCATATATCTTACAGAATGAATGCACTGAACTCTATCGGGTTGTGCTTCGAAAAACTTGGCAAACCAGATTCTGCTTTTTGGGCATTTGACCAGGCGATGAGTATTGCAGAGAAATTAAATAATTCTTTTTGGAAGGGGATCATCACCGGAAACAAGGGGGATGTATATTACCAGATGGGACAGTATGATTCTGCAAAAGTGTTTTTGACTTTTGACTATCAGCAAAGTGTTGCCTTTCAACAAAATGATAATGCTGCGAATTCCCTGCAGTGGCTGGCCAGAATTGAATTGAAAAGAAATCAACCTCAAAGTGCACTGCGCATGCTTCGTGAATGTATGAAGTTGCTGCAAGAGGTATCAAAGCCTGAGATTCTCACGAATACATTATATGCATTCACGCAGACTTTTTCCGCACTCGGTGAGGCGGACAGCATGAATGTATATATGCATCGTTATCTGACCCTTCATGATTCTATTGAAAAAGCAGCTACGGAAAGCAGGTTGGACATTGTCCGCATGCGTATGGACAATCAATCCAATGTGTATAAGGTGATGTCTCTGGGTAAGGAGAAAAGGCGGATCACGATGATCCGGAATTTTATTATCGTCTTTATTTGCCTCCTGGCCATTACCGGCTATATGATTCTCACCCGTCAAAAGCTGAACCTGAAAGTAAAACGAATGGAGGCGCTTGATGAAAAGCGCAAAGCGGAGCAAGATGCCGCCCAGGCCAGGGAACAGCTTGATGTGTACACCCGACATCTGCGGGAAAAAACAAACCTGGTTGAAACCTTGCGGGATCAACTCATGATACGGGAGATGACCGAGGATCAAATGCAACAAATTTCAGCCCTCTCCCAGCATACCATACTCACTGAGGAAGACTGGGAAGAGTTTAAAGGTATGTTCGAAAAAGTGTATCCCGGTTTTTTCCATTCGTTAAAGCACCAATCTCCGGATATCACACTGGCGGAACAACGGATGGCGGCCTTGTGCAAACTCCAGTTGCCCCCTAAAGAAGCTGCAAACCTACTAGGCATCTCCCCAAATAGTGTCAATAAGACAAGACAACGGCTCAGAAACCGCTTAGGCCTCGATCCCGAAGCAAACCTTGAGCAATATTTCGGTGTGTGAGAAAGGCCAAACTTTAGACTAAAGACGCCAGACTCGCAGACGCCAGACGCATGGTACTCTTTTTTTTTGCAGGCTCCGTTTGCCGACGGATAAAGCATAGGTATCATTCTCCATTTCAAACTTGTGTCAGTAGCCTCCAGGCTACAGGTGAAAATCATGCCTCAAGATCCCCCCTTCCTTTACTGGCCCAAATACCAATTAGCAACCACCATCAACCAATTACAAACTTCTAACTTCTAATTTCCAACTACAAACTTCTCACTCCTCACTTTCACCTGTCCTCTTTTTGTCGCCTTGCTGTCGCTGCTTTGTCCCCCGTTTTTCTTGCATTCCGGGATCCGTCGGAAGTAGATTTGCCGCATGCTCAATCGAATGTCCATAAAGGGTTTCAAAACTGACAAGATGATCATCATGTTTGTACTCCTCATAGTCCTGCTGGTCATATTAGCCTGGTGGATAGCGGATCGGTTGATTGAACATATTGATCACCATATGCCCGGACTTTAAAACTTTCATTTTATGAAACAACCAATCTTATGCTTACTCTTACTCTTGCTCTGTGCTAGCCAATACCTTTTAGCCCAGTCTGTAGGCATAGGTACTATAGTACCTGATTCCAGTGCCATCCTCGAGCTATCCAGCGATAGCAAAGGGGTATTGATCCCTAGGATGACGACCGCTCAACGAGATTCTATAGTGATGCCTGCTACAGGATTACAGATTTTAAATCTGGATGATTTTTGTATCGATTTGTACGAAGGCGTTAGTTGGATCAAGAACTGTGGGCTGAGATTGTCAGGTTTAGATACGTTTGAGGGAGATTGGGTGCAAAAGGTTGATTTTGGGGGCAATGGCCGATATAGCGCAGTAGGCATGGCTATTGGGAATAAAGGATACATTGGTACCGGTTGGTCCAGCGGTCTCTACGCCATTGATTGGTGGGAATATGATCCGGCTTTAAATACATGGACACAGAAAGCAGATTTTGAAGGTGCCGGTAGAATTAGTGCGATTGGTTTTGAGATCGGTGCTAAAGGCTATTTAGGTACAGGATTTGACGATTCCTATACCTACCTGAATGATTTCTGGGAGTACAATCCTCTCATCAATGACTGGACGCAAATGTCAGGCCTTCCAGCTTCAGGTAGGACGGGAGCAACAGGATTTGCATTGAATGATGATGGTTATGTCATCGGTGGTGATAGTGAAGGTGAAATATTTCAGGATGTATGGTCCTTTAACCCGGCTCTTAATTCATGGACAGCTGCGGCCGATTTTCCATATCCCGTCACTTTAGCTGTAGGTTTTTCAATAGGAAGTAAAGGCTATGCAGGTACCGGGACTGTTGATTATAATTATGGAATTGATACGAGTGGGTTCTTCGAGTATAACCCGATAGCAGATAGCTGGACACCACTTACGGAAGTCGGTGGGGGTCCAAGAAGTAATGCAGTTGGATTTTCGATCGGGGGTTTTGGGTATATAGGAACAGGAGTAGCAGGAGGTTTTGAAAATGATATGTGGGTATACGATCCGCTAGCGAATACGTGGATGATGTTGGCAGACTTTGAAGGCGTAGCGAGACGGAGTGCAGTTGGATTTTCTATAGAAGGTAAAGGTTACATTGGCACAGGGTTCCCGTTAAGGAGGGATTTTTGGGCTTATACACCTCCCTTTGTCGGCGCCACCTATCAAAGTGCGTTGCCTGAGGAAACTCCGTATGCGATCCATGATGGCATCTGGATTAAGAAAGGAGAACAGGTATACACTTCAAGCTACGCGGATATCATCAATCCAGGCAATATCATGACATCCGGGAGTGGAAGAATCGGGATAGGCACCACCAACCCAAATGCAATGCTCCAGTTTGCCAATTCTTTGTCGAACAGGAAATTGGTACTGCACGAAAATAATAATGATGATCATCAGTTTTACGGTTTTGGTATCAATTCTTCTGTGTTGCGTTATCAGGTAGCCAATCAGCAAAGTGACCACGTATTCTATTCGGCTTATTATTCAAATAATAGCCGCGAATTACTTCGGATACGCGGGAATGGTAACATAGGCATTGGCGTCTCTACACCAGCCAATAAGTTGGATATTAATAGTGACTGGCCGCTCCGTGAGGGTACACATGCAGAAGCGCTAGCTTTCTATGTCACCGGAAATTTTAACGCTCCTACTAACACGGTTGAATTTCGTCACTTTGATGGGACAAAAGGCATTGGATTTGGCAACAATTACATCAATGCCGTTGGCACAAATCCGAACCAGCATTTAGGGCTGGCTGCTAAAGGAGTGGAAGGTCATTTGCTTTTTACAACCAATTTGATTGAGCGAGTGCGCATTACAGGAGAAGGTAATGTAGGTATCAATACGGCTTCTCCTGTACAGAAACTGCATGTGACAGGTAACGCTTATGTCACAGATAAAGTTGGGATAGGTCTAGCTGTCCCAAACGCACCTCTGCAATTTTCCAATGCAGTCGAAAATAGAAAGATCGTCCTGTATGAAGTGGGCAATGATAACCACCAATTTTTTGGGTTCGGTATAAATGGAGAAGGGTCACTCAGGTATCAAACACCTATCAACGCTAATGACCATGTTTTCTATGCAGGAACGTCTTCAGCTGCCAGTAACGAGTTGATTCGAATAAAAGGTAATGGTAATGTCGGTGTAGGTGTTTTGCCAACGAATAGATTTGATATTCGGACAGGATCAGTGCGGACTGGCATACATCCAACTAACAGACCGTTGTATGTGACTGGAGATATTGGTTCCGGGTCAAATGGTTTTGAAGTAAGGCATAACAACGCTGCGGAAGGAATAGGTTTAGGATATAACACAATCTATGCTGCTGGAGAAAATACCAGTCAGAGTTTGGGTATGTCTGCGAAGGGGCCCCTCGGCATTTTGTTTTTTAATACCAATGGAGCAGAACGTTTCCGAATATCAGAATCCGGAAATGTGGGGATCGGAACAGCGTTCCCGAATGCACCTTTACAGTTTTCGAATACAGTAGCAAACAGAAAGCTTGTCTTGTATGAGCTGGTCAACAATGATCATCAATTCATTGGATTAGGCATAAATCCAAATGTCCTAAGGTACCAGACCTCCTCCGTCTCAACGGACCATATCTTCTATGCGGCTACTTCTTCCACAGCGAGCAATGAACTGATGCGCATCAAAGGGAATGGCAATGTTGGAATTGGAACAACTCCAACTAATCAGCTTGATGTTCATGTAGGATCATTGCGTACAGGTATGCATGCGACCAATCTTCCTTTATATGTGACTGGGGCTATCGGTGCGGATACTCTTGGCATGGAAATCAGGCATAACAATGGTACCCAAGGCATTGGTTTGGGATTCTCAACTATTTATGCTGCCGGCTCTGCAGCAAGTCAGGACCTTGGGTTATCAGCAAAGGGTACCGGTGGTCATTTGATATTTAAAACCAACGATGTTGAAAGGATGCGTGTGGAATCTGGTGGAAATATTAATGTTCCGGGTAAACTTGAAATCGGGTATGTCAGAGTATCGGCGACAGTAGATATCGGACCTGCAACGACTGGTGGAGTAAGCTGCGACTGTCCATCCGGGACAGTAGTTATGGGGGGTGGTTTTTATATATCTAATTATATTTTGGAGATTGGCAATAGTTATCCTTCTTCTGATTCATCCTGGTATGTCCATGCAAGTAATTCAGATTTAATTAGTACGCATCAATTGACGGCCTATGCCATTTGTGCACGACTGGCCAATTGAAAAAGCTTACGTGAAAGTTGTCTGGAAGTTGTTAAATAATATACTTTATAATGCTGTATCACTATATCCCCTCCATCCGTTTCCATTCCATCTATCCCTTTGTAGGTCAGGTAAAACGTTCTGACCTCACCATCTTTTAGTTTTGGAATATAAAAGTGCCGATTATCGGTGATAGTGATTTAACGAGTACAGCTTCGTCCTTTACATTGATCTCATATAGTTGAATAGATTTAATGGAAGTTTTTTCCGGGAGTCCCCAGCTTAATCTGTAACCACTCGAGGTAGGATCTATTTATATAATTCAGAGAGGTGAAATTGTTTTATTGAAATGTGGATGTATCGAAACCACTCATGGTATCGCATACCCTGAAAGAGTATAAGTTTACACTCGCGGACTATAGATAAGTCCGTATGCACAAATCGCATCTGGTCAACAAGTAATATGTATCGAAAATAGACTGCGAAGGATTTGTCTGGCTGCACAACGGAGATAATGTCCCTGTATCCCGGAGAAGGAAGGAGGAAGTGATAGCTTTTCTGAAGGAGAATTGATTTTGTCTCGGCCTTTGATCAGTGATCAGGCGGTTGCTGAGCTGCGCCGCACTGAGCGGGTGTATGAGGAAGGTCATTGTCAGAATTTAATTTTTACAGGTGTAGGTTAAAAATTATAATTTCGTTCGTATGAAAAAACTGATTCCAATACTCTCTATGATAATGTTGTCCGTCCTTTCCGGTAAAGGACAGATAACATTTGGAGTTAAAGGCGGCTTAAATGTCGCATATATGAATATTGACATGCGGGAGAGCCTTATCGCGTATCACGCCGGTATCTTTGTCAATGAAGATTTGAGTGATAAGTATTTTCTCCAGCCTGAATTGTTGTATAGTATCAAGGGGGCTAAGTTTCCGGAATATTTCTACCCGTCTGATATGGATTTCACGTTGTACTATGTGTCAGTGCCTGTATTATTTGGTTGGAAACCGGCAGATCATCTGTCTCTTTTAGTTGGCCCAGAGATCAGTTACCTGACAGATTACAAATTTGTAATTAATGAACAGCCCATTGCCGGATCTGATGGATTCGCGGAATGGGATGTGAGCCTTGATCTAGGCGTGGCTTATGCAATCACCAAAAAGTTGAGTGTCGAATTGCGTTTCGTCTATGGTTTAACCAATGTGGTCAATATATTATTTACAGATGAAAATGGCCAAACCATAGCTGCTCTTAATGAAGGCAAAAACAGAACCCTTCAGCTTAGCGTAAATTTTAACCTTTCTTCTCTAAAGGAATAAATAGCCCGCGTATTTGTCAAGGTATAAAGGGGCTAAAAATAAATCCACTACAACAAAACAGACAATTTTTACCAATGTAAAATTGCCTGGCTGTCAGATCAAGTCGTGGCATTTACAACTAAAGCCGCCTTTCTATTGAATATATTCCGATCGCCGAGAATTGTTTTTCGATCTCATCTCACATCTCACATATCAGGTCTCACCAAGTCTTCTCACCACATCATTTCATGATGGCGGGATCTCCGCTGCGCTACGACAACTATTGACTGCTGAATACTGATTGTTAGCTCGTGAGGGGTGAGGACAGGAGAAACTGAGCGCATCATAGGTCTGATGTCTTGCGTCTGATATCTTCCATCCATTAAGCATATAAATTAGTTACTCTTTTCGTAGGCAGAGGGTCTGCATCCAGAAGAGTAAAACAATTTAGATATATTTGACACCAACGAAATCAATTTATCATGTTCAATAACTCACCTCTACGGTTCATCCTTTTGTTCGCTTCGCTGTCTTTAGCCAGTTGCAAGGATAATAGTAAGCAACAGGAGAACCATCTCGGTCAAATCAAATTAGAAGTAACCGGCAAGGCGGAAGCACAGGATGCCTTTCAAAAAGGGATGTTGCTCCTGCATAGTTTTGAATATGCAGATGCCGCTGAAGCATTTCAGGAAGTAAAAAAGATTGATCCGGATTTTGTGATGGCCTATTGGGGAGAGGCGATGACCCAAAACCATCCATTGTGGCAGGAACAAGATTATGACAAAGGAAACGAGATATTACAAGCGTTAGCTGAAACACCGGACGGCAGGATACAAAAAGCAAAGACCCCGCTTGAAAAGGATTTTATCGGCGGTATCAATATCCTTTATGGCGCTGGAGACAAAGCTACCCGGGATAGCAGTTATGCCATCTATATGGGAATGCTAAATGACAAATACCCTGCAAATGATGAAGTGGCTTCCTTTTATAGTCTCGCGCTTAATGGTTGGGGCACTACGGATACCAATAAAAAAATCATGGAGAAAGCCGCGGCCATAGCATACGAAGTTTTGGAGCGCAATCCTAATCATCCCGGTGCTCTGCATTACATCATCCATGCTTATGATGACCCGCAATATGCTGAACTCGCCCTGGCTACTGCAGAAAAATATGCTCTTGTAGCTCCAGATGCCGGACACGCGCTACACATGCCCACACATACCTATCTCGCCCTTGGCCTTTGGGACAAAGTAGTGTCGAGCAATATCGTGTCATGGGACGCTGAACGTGCAAGGAAAGAAAGGAAAAGTCTTGACAATAATTCACTCGCGTATCATGCGTACTACTGGTTGCAATATGGCCAGCTACAACTAGGAGAAAAAGAAAAAGCCCGGGTCATGGTAGACAGTATGCAAGTATATTGCACAGCACTACCCAGCCCACGCGCTCGAACGCATATGTTGATGTTCAAAGCAACTTATTTGGCAGAGACCAATGACTACAACAGTCCGATCATAGACATCACCATTGACCAACGCGACCTCAATATAGCCACCCGCGCTAAAAATTATTTTGTCATCGGCATGGCAGCCTATTACGCTAAAAATGCAGCAGCTATGGATTCAGCAATTTTCCAGATGGCAAACGAACGGGTCATTGAAGCATTGAAAATATCAGGCACTGGCATCAGGATGTGTGGTAATGTCAGCAGGTCATTAACAACCAAAACGGACTTGCTTGAAACTGAAACAATGGAGTTGGAATTGAGGGCTATGCGTGCATGGCTTGATAAAGATGCAACCGCTACAGAAAACTTTTTCAAAAAAGCTACTGAACTGCATGCTCAGGCAGGATACTCGTATGGACCACCGAGTATCGTGAAACCTTCCAACGAAATGTATGGAGAATGGCTCCTTGAAAACGGACGCCCCAAAGAAGCCCTTGTACAGTTTGAAAAATCACTTGAGTTGGCTCCGAATAAACGGTTGTCGGTGCAGGGGAAAGAAAATGCGATGAAACTGTTGTAAGACAGTGAGAGGGTAAGACAGTGAGACAGTGAGAGGGTAAGACAGTGAGAGAAAGTCGGCCATTCCGTCCCACGCCGAAGGACCTATGACTATTGTTGGTGTACTCAATAGCGACTAACGGGATACCAAACTAAAATACCTTGCTGAATTGTCAGCCTTCCTTCTTCAGCAATAGTATTATGGTGCTACTATTTAGCAAAAGATGCAATGCACCTGGGCTATTCCGGTATACTTCTTACTTTTACATATGAGTTATACAATCCTCTTACTGATCGGCACAGGCAGTTTTATTGGAGGTATACTGAGATATATAGTATCACTGCCTTTCATGCACAAATATCCGCATGGGTTTCCTTGGGGCACTTTGTTGGTCAATATCATTGGTTGTTTTTGTATAGGCCTGCTATATGGATATGTCGAGCGCTATCCTCTTCCAAAAGAATGGCGGCTATTTCTTGCGACCGGTGTACTGGGTGGATTTACAACCTTTTCCGCGTTTTCGAATGAAACGGTGACGTTATTCAATAATGGTCAGTATGCTTATGCTATTACCTATGTGCTCTCCAGTGTCCTCTGTGGGATTGCTGCTACCTTTTTGGGTGTGTGGTTAGGCCGGATGGTATGAATTTAGAAAAACACCCATGATGTACTCCGGCAGCCAGGAGGCTGCAGCGACAGATTATTAACTGGATACAGTTCGATTTAATCCTTCATTTGGCTGCCGGAAGCTGCCAACGTCGTATGTTTTTAAAAATAAACATACGATAAGCGGGTCTCATTCTTCTTCTGTTTACCCGTCGCCGATCGTCGTCGAAGCATCACTTTTCACTTCCAACTGCTCACTACTAACTTCTAACTGCTCACTTATCACTTGGTCCTTTCCATAAATAAGTCTGTAAAAAGGCAGGCTCACACCTATATTGATGAGTGAGAAAAATAAAACAGTAAAAACCGTTGAAAATAAAATCAGTGAAAAACAAACAGCCTGAATGATATCACCGTTTGCAACGCCTCTTTGAAAGGGAAGCGTGGCTATAACGGCTGCCCCAAGACCTTTAGGAATCATACTAGAGATAACTGCCTTATCCAGTAAAGGTGTGGATTTAGGAACCACCAATGGCACGTAAAGGATACGTGCGAAGCATAGGACGAGCGTCATCACTGCGCCCCACAACAACCAATCGAGTCGATCGATCTGAATGCTCATCCCAATAAAGAGGAAAAAAAAGATCCTCAACAGGAAGACTAATTCACTGAAAAAGGTCCGTTCTTCTTCTGGCAGGATAATGGCATGGTCTGGAATGATTTTTTCCAGAAATTTCGGTTCGAAGTATTTCAAGTTGCCAATCGCAATACCAAAAGACAATGCCGTCAGCGGCCCACTGAAGTTGAGATATTCAGTGATGCCATACAGAATAAGCAAAAAAGCTGGCGTTGAAAATTTGGTTCTCTTTAGATCCGGAAACCGATTGATGATGATCGACCATAAAGCTGCACCACCGATACCCATCATCAATGCAATGATGAGCGAAGCAACAAATTGCGAAAGGACCACATTGACTTCAATGACACCTCCGACCATCAGACCCAGGATAGCAATCGGAATCGCAAGGGTAAATACATCTGTTTCGACTGATTCCATGATCAGCGTAGTGGATGTTTTCGGTGTTACGGCGATCCTTCGCACAAGGCCTACCACCACGGCAGAAGACGTACCCCCCAAAGCTGCCCCGATAAACAAACAGGCGAGAATAGGGATGTGAAAAATAAAATAGGTCAGCGTAGCCAAGACAACCCATGTCACTAAAAAGCCAAAGACCGTAATACCTGCTGACTCCCGAAATGACTTTTTGACTTCGCTGATTTTAAGATCCGTTCCACTTTCGAAGAGGATAAAAACCAACACCATATGGCTAAACAACTTACCAAAGGTGGCAAAAGATGAAGGATCAACCAGACCGGTAATGGGTCCCAGTACCATACCGATAATCATCAGGCCCAAAACATCCGGAACCCCCCTTTTAGTAAAAATCGCCGCCAGGTAATGCCCCCAGAAGATGAAGATGCCTATAAATATGATGATGACGGCTGTTGACATGCAGTGTGCTTAGAATTACAATAATACCAATTTTTATGCACAGGCTGAGAGCAAGGAGCAGGGAGCGGGGAGCAGGGAGCAAGGAGCGGGGAGCAAGGAGCGGGGAGCGGGGAGCAAGGAGCAGGGAACAGTGGAAATTTTCAACTAGCAGCGTGAACTATTAACCCCGGGGTTTTCGGAGCTATGTTGCTGAAAGCAACGATGTGGAGGAACACAGGGGAGACAGATTTTGTAAAAAAATCTGGACGGGGCAGGGAGCAGGGAGCAGGGA
>JBBRDL010000069.1:0-21190 GCA_038203965.1 Chitinophagales bacterium
GATTTTCCTGTTCCATTGCAATCTGTTCGATGACGGGGCCTAATATTCTGCATGGGCCACACCAGGGAGCCCAGAAGTCTACCACGATGGGCATTTCAAAACTCTTTTCAATGACGTCTTTCTGAAAGTCAATCATAATCAGGTATTTAGTGTAATCTTGACCATCAAAGTACGTACCTAATAAGGATTAATTGCCTGTTTGGCAGTAAATTTCACCTTTAGTGACATTATGACGTAGGACATCAGATGAAAGCTATACCTGATATACAATTGACTGGAAAAATTGGAAACTCATAATATACATACAAGCTTTAAAGTATTCAGATGTTTTTTATTGACCGCAATGGTGATCATTACATCTGGACCAAATGCCCAATTGCAGACGGGATACGACAAGACCATTACCAAAATATGGAATGATCTTGACATAGAGAATAAGCATCATGTAGGTCTATCTGTTTATGACCTCCAAAAAATGAAATCAATCTTTGACTTTCATGCTGATAACTTTTTTACACCTGCATCGAATATTAAAATACTAACGATGTACGCCTCCTTGAAGATCCTCGATGAGCAACTTGATGCAGCATGGTATGTTGAAAGGGATGATAGTCTTTTTATGTGGGGAGGTGGTGATCCCGGTTCCTTTTATCCGGATATCAATGTGCCTGGCCCTTTGCCGGATTTTATAAAAAAAAGTGCTAAAACCATCGTTTTTTCGGAAGATGTTTTCCGGACTACAAGATTTGGAAAAGGATGGATGTGGGATGATTTTCCTTTTCCGTACCAGTGTGAACGAAATGTTTTTCCCGTTTATGGCAATAGGTTATGGATTACAAGAAACGGTGACAGTACTTCTGTTACACCGGCTTATCTTTCCTCTGTGATAAAAATAAATCGTGATTCAGTGACCACTGCAGGCAAATCCGAATGGGGGGATAGCTACTTTTATTTTTACGAGCCTGACCAGGAATCAGATGAAGTTGAAATTCCAATCACGTTTTTTAGAAATGATTTGCAGAAAGTCTGGACAGAAGCAACAGGAAAGGATATTATCTTTTCAAATGGACCATTGCCTTCCAAGGCAAAACGGATCAAAGGATCTATGAGGGACTCGATGATCAGCCTCATGATGCTGGAAAGTGACAATTTTGTTGCAGAACAACTTATACTTTCGTGTGCTTTGAAATCGCTGGGCTACATGAATGAAGAAGATTTTATTGAAAACTTTTTAAGGGAGGCTCTGGGAGATCTGATAGATCCTATCCGCTGGGTGGATGGATCCGGACTCTCTAGATACAATCAGGTGACGCCTCGCGCTATGGTCTCTGTTCTCATGTATCTGTTTGAAATAAAGGATTTAGGGTATCTCAAAAAAATCTTTCCTGCCGGTGGTCTGACAGGTACACTTAAAAGTGATTTTGCTGGCAAAACCGGGCAGCCTTATGTCTATGCGAAATCAGGATCTCTCAGACATACCTATTGCCTTACGGGTTTTATATTGACTAAATCAGGAAATATCTTATTGTTTTCCTGGATGAATAACCAGGTGCCCGGTAAAACGGCTGATCTTAAAGTAGCTATGGAAAAATTATTTTCCGTTCTTTACGATCATTACTAGAACTGATATCCATGTTCAATGCCCTTCCTCCGGGACAATTATTATCATTGGCTGGCACGTATGGTCTGCCTCTTTTTGTGTACGATGCAGCAGGTATTGATCGCCAGATTGAAACGCTGACGCGCTCTTTTGATGTCCCTTCGCTGGACATAAGATATGCCTGCAAAGCACTGAGTACGATAGGCATTCTAAAACATATCTATCAGCATGGTTGCGGTATTGATACGGTGTCCCCAGGTGAAATAGTGATGGCCCTCCTGGCGGGAGTACCAGCCACCCACATCAGTTTTACACCATCCGGGGTTCTCGATGAGGAATATGCTTTTGCCATTGAAAAAGGGGTGCATGTGCATGTAGACCAGATACATATGATTGACTGGCTTGATATGCATTATCCGGGCACATCCATTACCTTAAGGTTTAACCCTGCCATTCAGGCTGGGGGACATGCTAAACTACAGGTCGGTTCTGATGGCTCCAAATTTGGTTTTCTGTCAGGTAAGGTTGAAGAAATAGTGAAGCGGGCTCGTGCCTCGACATTGCATGTGACGGGCGTGCACATGCATCTTGGTTCAGACATCGGTGATTCAGGTAGTTTCGATCAGGCCTATGAATACCTTTTAAGCGTCGCACTCAACTGGAGAGATACCATTGAACGGATTGATCTTGGTGGCGGATTTAAAATTCCTTATCACCCTAATGATCATGCTATTGATATAGCTGCATTCGGTAAAAAAGTTAGTAGCAGATTTAAACTATTTTGTGCAGACATCGGACGTGACCTCACCATGGTACTTGAGCCCGGAAAGTTTTTGGTCAGTGCTGCGGGTCATCTCCTGATGGAAGTTACTTCTGTCAAAACAGGTAACCAGATTCCAATGGTATACGTATCATCTGGGTTTAACCATTTTTTACGTCCGATGAGTTATGAAGCTTATCACCATTTGATAAATCTTTCTAATCCGGAAGGACCTATCCATCATTATGATGTAGTGGGTTACTTGTGTGAGACAGATACCTTTGCCAGTAATAGGCCATTACCTGAAATTCGAAAAGGGGACATCCTATGCCTTATGAATGCCGGTGCCTACGGGTATACGATGGCTTCTAATTATAATGGCAGGTTACGGCCACCGGAAGTATTGGTCATGAAAGATGGATCCGCAAAACTTATACGAAGGGGTGAAACGATGGAAGATTTGTTGAAGACAGATGTAGGGTTTCAACCCGGTTGATTATCGTTTTCTATTGATACCCAGTCCTGGGGCCTGATTGGGTTTAAGATATCCATCATCAAGTATTACTAACCCTGCAAAGGGATCACCCTCTATGTCCATCCAGCTATCAAGATCAGCATGACTGATATTTGGCCTGGCCAGGGCGACATGAAGGCCGGCTGCAATGCCCAGACTGCTCTCATCCATACACCCCATCATACAACTGACAGATGCTGATCTGGCGCTTGAATTAATTTGAAGGGCTGGTGTGATGCCGCCTACTTTCATCAATTTGATATTTAGAAAGTCGACGGCCTGTCTGCTGGTCAATGTAAACGAATCAGCTAATTTTTTGAGACTCTCATCCGCCATGATCGGAACTTTTCCTTCCTGCCTCAAGAGATGCCATTGAAAGGTGAGTTCAGGTGATGTGGGTTGCTCAAAAAGTTCTAAATCAGATTGTCTTGTATTTCGAATAAAATGAGCGGCTTCGATCAGGCTATATCCCTGGTTAGCATCAAATGTTAAAGCGATTTCTTTTCCAATTTTTATTCTGACCAGACCTACGATGCGGATATCGCGTTCGACATCAAGTCCGCCTTTCAGTTTGATGGCTCTTATTCCTTTCGATAACAATAAATCAGTTCTTTCCAGCACCCGCCTATCATCCATGATGCCGATGGTTACGCTGGTGATGATTTTCTTGCGGTATCCTCCCAGGAACATATATAATGGCACTCCTGCCTTCTGCGCCATGATATCGTACAAGGCAATTTCCACCATCGCGAGGGCAGAGGCTTGACCTGGCAGTGCTTCTCTCAATTCTTCATACAAACGGCTGTAGTAAAAGGGATTTTCGCCTTTCATACAAGCTTCAATATGCCCATGGTAAGATTGAAGAACGGCAGCCGCATCTTCTCCTGTCACGACCATATCCGGAGCTGCCATACCCCAACCGGTCAGTCCGCTCTCGGTTTCGAGCGTCAGAAATACATTTGCGCATTCTGAGATGTCTTCGTGATAGGCGATGGAATAACTTTCTTTAAGTTGGAAATTTTCAACCCAGCATTCAGATGCAATGATTTTCATATTCTTATTTTTCTGCGGATAGTTACGCTAGATACGCAATAGCTGATCGATCCGTCTGCTATTTTTACTTTTTCCGGATCAGGGGCTTTATCGTCTGCAGCAGGCCCTCAGGCCCATCCTGAAGCACGTCAAAGGCTGGAAGACCGGTTTGATGTGTAATCTGTTCACAGGCTACCTTAATTTCTGCAGGTTGCATTAATTCATGGTTGACCGTTATAGCAACGACTTTTTTACCGGAAATAAATTCGATGGCTTTAATCTGATGATCGAGTGGATGTATGAAATATCCTGGAAATCCATCGTATTCTAGTCGTTTCGGAGCATGCTGCAGAATCACGTAGTCAGGTCTCCCTGCTGCAAGCAATTCAAAACCTCCGGGATATGCTGGATTCATGAGACTTCCCTGGCCTTCGAGAATGATTACATCAGGATCCTCATTTTTCCAGGCTTCATGTACAGCATGTTCTATTTCCCCAGCCACAAAATCATTGACCAATGAATCAAGTATAATGGAATATTTAGCGCCTTGCATCCAGGCTGTTTGCCCTGTACCGATCATCTCTGTCTTAAAACCAGCTTTCCTGAGACCATGCACCATAATCCAGGCGGTAGTGCGTTTGCCAATAGCAGAATCCGTCCCTAAAACAGCTAGTTTGAGGCAATCGACCTCTTCAATCTTTCCGCTGAAAAAATGTAGGTCTTTCCTGTCAGGTGGTTTGCGAATATCTCTAAGCCGAACATTCTTCTCTTTAGCGGCAGCAAGAATGACAGGATCTTCAGAGATAAAATCATGCAGTCCACTATCAATATGGAGCCCTTGTTGAACAGCCTGCAAAACTACCTCACGTGCTTCATTAGGTAATCTTCCACCATCAGGGGCCAATCCAATAACCATTACCTCTGCATCACCGCTTCTGGATGCTATTCGTTGAGCTTCCTCAAGCGTACTGACCACAGGTATGCCTGTCATAATGCCATCCAAAATACCCCTGGCATCTTTCCCTGCATACACTGGATCGATGACAGCCAGTACCTCATATCGTTCTGTAAAACGCACGAGTCCATGAGCAGTTTTTCCATTCGGCGTATTAAACGCTCCACCACAATACACGATTGCATTCATAGATTTTAATTATTTTCTTCCTGTGATGACAGCGACATATCGATCAGAATCTAAGGGCGAAGATTTATGCATTTGCATTAACGCATATAATCCTGCGGTGGAAGCAGGTAGGACTTGCAGACCTTCTTTTTCTCTCAGATTTTTAGCATATCTAAGCATTTGTTCGTCTGTCACATTTGCAGCTTGGCCATTACTCTTTCGTATAGCGTAGAGCGCTTCATCTCCATCGAAACTATGCCAGTTGATCAATGGTTCATTTACTTTCGTTTCGGTGATTCGGCTTTCTTCCAAGTCTACACAACTTTCATACCCTAACCGGAAAGATTCGACGATCGGATTTTTTCGGTAGGAAGATCCTGCGACCATGATTGGAACTCTACTGGTTCGTCCACGCCGAAATAAAGTAACGAAACCTCTGTAAATCCCTGCAAGCGTAGTGCCGTTACTTACTGGGACGGCCACATACCTTGGCGCATCCCTCAATACGTCATATATTTCATATGCTATCTCTGCGTATGCACTGATCTGTAAGCTTGCGTTATGTCCTCCCGGATTGGCATCATACCATCGGTTTGCCTTTGCTTCTTGCTGTGAGTGATAGACATTGTCCTCATAACTGCCGGGGAAACGAATGACCTCAGCGCCATAGGCTTCCATCTCAGAAATTCGATCTGTATGATATGTCTCCGGAATGTAAACGACACAATGCAATCCGGCCAGAAACGCAGCTTGCGCAGTTGCGGCTCCGAAATTGCCGCATGTCGCAACAGCTATTGTTTCATAGCCTCTCCGCATCGCATCAAGACACTGTGCAAAAGCAATTCTGTCTTTTTGCGTGCCACTTGGATTGCCGCCTTCAAATTTTAAATACAATTGTCTGAGTCCTGTCTCGCGTTCGACATTTCTCATGCGGGTCAAAGGGGTATCTCCGATTTCAAGACTTATGATATCCTGATAGGATTCAACACGATCGACTAAGGAATGAGATCGATCTTTAATAAAGGCTGATAATTCCATTGCCTCCCTTGAAACAGGCGTAGTAGAAGGTTGTACTCCATCAAGTAACGGATCCACTTTTAGCAGATTTGTATCACTCATGGTTCAGCTTATTTCAGCAGCGTATGCATTTCAACAGGGCCACGGTTATTGCCGGTTAATACGGCTTGCTTTCCATCCGCCGTTTTTATCAATTTCAGTTCCCTTACTTCCCCTTTTGACCAGAAGCCATGCTCACGGTTGTTACTGAAACGGAAAGAGCCATCTGCGTTCTGCAAGAGCAATGTACCGTTACCCGCATCTATTTCAGCAGTCTCTGATTCCGCATAGAGGAAATTTCCCGCCAGCAAAATATCCTGTCGCCCATCTTTGTCAACATCTATTATCAGAATATCAAATGTAGGATGCAGTTGTACCTGCGAAGGAAGTCTCACGGGCACAAATTTTTGACCGTCATTCCTGAACAATTTAGTTTCAAAAGTTTTTGCATAGTGATACGTGCTTCCGTCAAGCTCCTCTTTTGTAAAAATATCATTAATAGAAGCCTTGGCATATGCTTTATATCTGAGAAATTTCTTCTTCAACCTGGGAATCTGAGAGATGATTGCATCCCGTCCTGCGAATGGATAGAGCTTCTGGTCTGCATAATAACACATGATCGGGTCCAATGAACCATTTCCGTCAAAGTCTTTTGTGATCAGTGTTACAGGCTGACTTTCAGTTGCCCTGAGTCTGTGATTAAGGCCCATATTACCTACCACGATATCCATATCACCGTCAGCATCAATATCAGCCACAGTAACCGTTTTCCACCACCCTTCTGTATTGTCAAAACCATAGTCTTCAGTCTTATTGACATATTTTTTACCGTCAAAAGAATACACGCTCACGGGCATCCACTCCCCAACCACTATAAATTCAACCTTACCATCCTTGTCAAGATCTGCTGCTTCAATATCTGAAATCATCCCCATCCCATCAAGTTCAGGAAAAATCTCTTTCGTAACGTCTGTAAATTTTCCGTTATCATTTCTAAGCAGATAACTTTTCGGTGCTGTTGGAAAAGCACCTGGTACACACCTGGCGCCAATGAGAATGTCCTTATCATTATCCTGATCAAAATCAACTGCCAGTACGCTTCCGGCATTGATCCGGATATCCGGAAAATCCTGCGCCCTGGTGAATCCACCTTTTCCATCATTGATGTAAAACCTTGGCAGATATTCCAATGTATTCTCAGGATAGGCATTACCACCAGAAACGACGAGCAGGTCTTTATCCCCATCCCCATCCAGATCTTCGATGACAGATCCACAATCCTCATAACCTGCATCGACGGTAAAGGCCGGCACGGACAATTCCGCAAAAGAGCCATTGGCCTTTTGGGTCAATAAAACAGCAGGAAATCCATTGCCATTGCCCGTATAAATATCTTCAAGATTATCTCCGTTTATATCCCCGACAGCCATACATGGTCCTTCGGCAGAGAGCATATATGGAATCAATTTTTCCCGCTTGAAATCAACAAATTCATTTTCCTGATGCGTCCAATTGATTTTATTAGCTGCGGAAGCGAAGAGCGGTGACGCAGGCGTTTGAATAGGCTTTTTATATGGCTTACCATCTCCTTTTTTCCACACAATCCGTTGGTTGACATTCATATTTTTCATTGTCTCCATGCCGCCATTAGGCCATTTCAGAATGATGGAGTCAACTTGTGAAGCATTCGAAAGTCCAAAGTGTAACAAAGGTTCTGAACTAGAAAGGAATCCTTTACTGCTCATAAGTGTCTGATATTGATAGAAACCACCTGCATAAAGTTCCACTGCCGTACCGGTTACAATAGGATTACCTGGTGATGGTTTAACATCTATCTGAAGCCAGTTTTGATTGGTGATGTCATTACGATATACAAATACAGGATCATCTATATTGTGCACGACAAGGTCAAGATCACCATCGCGGTCCAGGTCAGCATACGCAGCCCCGTTAGAGAAAGAAGGTGTTGCCAGACCTGCCTGCTCACTGGCATCAATAAAGGAAAGGTCATGTGAATTGATGAATAGGTAATTGCTGATTCTCTTCTCAGGCACATGCTTGAGCACATCATAGATATTTGGAAATCGTTCTGAATTGATCCCGCCTGTGCGTCTGATAGAATCTCTGTAGAAGTTAGTATAGTCCAGGTCCGTAACATCTCTCCGATAACCGTTGGAGATATAGATATCTTTCCACCCATCATTGTCAAAGTCAGCCATGAGCGGCGACCAGCTCCAGTCTGTGGTGGCCACTCCTGCAAATTGGCCGATCTCAATAAATGTATTATTTCCACTATTTAGTTGTAGCATGTTACGCCCAGGTTGCCGGCCATAACCATACTGTACAAGCATATTGTACCGATCATATTGCATGACATTGTTCAACTCTTTATAGCGTATATGGTCATCAGGTTTCATATCCACCACAATGACATCGTCAAGTCCATCGTTGTTGATGTCAGCGACATCGGAGCCCATACTGCTCTGGCTTGTATGTCTGAAGAATTCAAAGAAATGATCTGTGAAAGTGCCATCCCGGTTGTTGATAAAGATATTATCCGGTTCGATAAAATCATTGGCTACGTAGATGTCCAGCCAGCCATCCCGATCGATATCCACCGGCGTTGCACTGAGGCCAAATGCAGAATTGACGAGTCCTGCCTTGGCGGTGATGTCCGTAAATTTGCCACCATCATTCCTGTAGAGACGATTGGATTCATAAGGTGTCTCCGGAACTGTTATTCTTTTGACTGAACCATCAGGTTGTTCTTTCAGGCGTATCTTGCCAGCATCTTTAAATCCGATTTTATGATTGAGCAGAAATAAATCCAGGTCACCATCTCTGTCAAAGTCAAAGAAACTGGCATGATTACTGTCGCTGTTATCATCAAGTCCTAATTGCTTGGCCTGTTCTTCAAAATAGGGCACCGGAACTCCACTAATGGTTTTATTGCCCATGTTGATGTAGAGAAAATTAGTTTTGAGCCCATCATCTGTTTTGCTTGTGCGGCAACTATAGATATCCAAACGGCCATCCCCATTGACATCCGCCATGGTCACCCCTGTTTTGAATCCTTCCAGAGCCAGAACGCCTGCAGATTTTGACACATCTACAAACTGGAAATTGCCCAGATTCAGAAAAAGCCGGTTGGGGCCGAATGCAGTAGAAAAGTACAGATCAGGCCATTCATCTCCATTGACATCTCCAATCGCCACGCCACAACCATTGTACATATACTCATATGTAAAAATATTATAGTTGTAATTCTCTTTAAAAAGATTGGAATACTTAATCCCCGTTTGTTCAGGGGTCATTAAGGTAAATCGGGCATTTACTTTAGCCGGTTGGGTTGCCTCCGGGGTAACTTGCTCACTTACTTCATTTTTTTTGCATTGTACACTAATCAAAAAAAATGCAGTACATATTAATACGCTCAATACATTCAAAACTCTTTTCATACAATAGATATTGTATTATAAAATTAACTATAAATTAAAAAAATCATTGTTTTAGCTTGCATTAAGATCCGTTTTGTAAAGTCCTCATTCTACTCACGGATATTTGAATTACTGCACTACGCGCTCTTTGCTGGTAAGCACGTTAAGTTCTAGTGCGCTATTATTATTTCCAGTCAGGATGGCATCTTCTCCTGAAGCCAGCTTGATGGATCTCAATTCTCTCACTTCCTTTTGTGCCCAAAATCCATGGGTTAAATTTGATAAGTACTCAAAAGAGCCATCCGCCTGTTGAATAAGTAAAGTCCCATTACCTGCATCCATTTCACCTGTCTCCGGTTCAGCATACAGGAAGTTTCCTGCCATCAGTATGTCCTTCTTTCCATCCTGGTTGAAATCCCGGATGATCATATCATAGACAGGACTCAATTGTGTCTGGTAGGGGAGTGAAGCAGAACTAAAAGATCCACCTTCATTGCGAAATAAAGTAGTTTGAAAAGTGTTGGTATAGAAAAACTCACTTTTGTCAAGCTGATCTTTGGTGAAAATATCACTCACCGTTGCAGAGGCATATGGTGTGTATCTTAAAAATTTCTTTTTAAGCATAGGGATCTGGGCAATAATAGCATCCCGTCCCGCAAAAGGATAAAGCGCTCCTTTGTAATAATAGCACATGATCGGATCTGTCGAACCGTTTCCATCAAAGTCATTTGAAATCAAAGTGATGGGGTAGGTTTCAGATGTCTTCATTCTGTGGTTAAGACCGATATTCCCGGCGATCAGATCCAGATCACCATCTCCGTCGATATCATCGAGAGAGATACATTTCCACCAACCTGATGATTTTTCAAGACCATATGTTTTGGTTTCATTGATCATCTTTTTGCCCTGATTAGAAAATACGGTGATAGGCATCCATTCCCCTGCAAAGACGATTTCCATCTTGCCATCCCCATTCAGATCTCCTGCCGCTATATCAGTGATCATACCTAATGCATCAAGCTCAGGAAAAACGTCTGCTGTAACATCCTGGAACCTGCCCTGATCATTTCTCAGGTAATAGCTCTTTGGTGCTTTAGGAAAGGATCCCGGTGTAGACCTGCCTCCAATAAGGATATCCTTATCACCATCCCCGTCAAGGTCTGTTGCCAAGACAGCACCCGCATTCGTTCTGATAATCGGGAAATTATTTACGCGTTGAAAAGAACCATTGCCATCGTTGGTGTAATAGCGTGTGAGATATTCAAGATCATTGGGATTGAAAGAATTACCACCGGATATCACCAATAAGTCCAGATCTCCATCTCCGTCAAAATCTTCCATGACGGACCCGCAATCTTCGTAGAGGGAGTCATTGGTGAAAGCGGGTATATGCAATGCGGAAAATGTACCGTTTTGATTTTGCGTCATCAATGCTGCTGGATATCCAGATCCATTACCTGCATAAATATCTTCAAGTTTATCACCATTAATATCTCCTATTGCCAGACAAGGCCCTTCGGAAGAGATCATATAGGGGATTAGCTTTTCCCGTTTGAAATCATTAAATTCATTTTCTTTGTGTTGCCATTTTATAGCATTACCGGCGTTCTTAAAAAGCATTGTTGGTTTCTTGACGGGCTTCAACGAATAGGATATTCCTGAGCCTTTTTGCCATATTATCCGTTGGTTCGTCTTGATATTCTTTTTGATTTCATACGTACCATCAGGCCACCGAAGTATAATGGAATCCACTGCTGTCAAATTAGCAAGTCCGAAATGTAACACAGGCTCGGAAGAGGATAAAAATCCTTTATTGGCCATGACCATTCCATATTGATGGGTATTGCCGGCGTATAGATCAACTGCTGTACCAATGCCTTGTGTATTTCCTTTACCTTGTTGCGTTTTTATTTGCAGCCAGTTGGTTCCCTGAATGTCGTTGCGATATATAAAGGCCGGATCATCAATGTTACTGACGATGATATCCAGATCACCATCGAGGTCCAGATCTGCATACGCAGCGCCGTTGGAAAAAGAAGGATGGTCCATCCCCGCCTGTTTGCCGGCATTTGTAAAAGAAAGATTTTTTTCATTGATATATAGGTAATTACTCAATTTTCTATTGGGGATGTGCTTTAAAAATTCATTAATATCCGGGAACCTTTGTGGCGTGAGTCCACCAGACTGATAAATCGAATCCCTGAAGAAATTCATGTAGTCAAGATTTGTAACATCTTTGCGATACCCATTGGTGATGTAGATATCTCTCCACCCATCATTATCAAAGTCAGCGATTAATGGAGCCCAACTCCAATCGGTGCTTGCTACTCCGGCATATTGGCCCATCTCAGAAAAGGAATTATTTCCTGTATTGATTTGCAGCATATTCCTTCCTGCCTGCCTGCCATAGCCATATTGCACAAGAAGATTATACCTATCCAGTTGCATGACGTGTGCGAGTTCTTTATACCTGATTGGATCTTCTGGTTTCATATCAAGGACCATGATGTCGACGAGTCCGTCATTATTTATATCTGCCACATCAGCACCCATACTATTCTGGCTTGAATGCCTTAGATATTCAAAATATTTGTCTGTAAAGGTGCCATCCTTATTGTTGATATAGACGTAATCCGGTTCGATATAATCATTTGCTATATAGAGATCCATCCATCCATCCTGATTGATATCAGCGGCCGTGACACTCAGTCCAAATGCGGAATTGACCATACCCACACTGGCAGTGATGTCCACAAAACGTCCGTTATCATTTCTATATAATTTGTTTGATTCGAAAGGCGTATCAGGTGTTACGATCCGTTCTGTAGTTCCATCCTCCTTTTGTATCACTCGGATTTTAGTTGCTTCGTCAAAACCGATTCGGTGGTTAAGGAGAAAAACATCAAGATCGCCATCACGATCCATATCAAAAAAGCACGCATGATTGGTATTACTGTTGTCATCTATACCCAACGCCCTGGCCTGATCTTCAAATACCGGAATGTCTATTCCATTTTCGGAGCGGTTTCCTTTATTTATGAAAAGGTGATCTGTCTTTTTACCATCATCGTCTTTACTTGTCCTGCAACTATAGATGTCAAGTAACCCATCGCCATTAATATCTGCCATGGTGACACCGGTTTTATAGCCATCAGGAGCTGCGACACCAGCTATATCCGTCACATCTGTAAAGGTCATGTTTCCACGATTGAGATATAACTTATTCCTGGCAAAGGCTGATGCAAAATACAGGTCAGGCAAACCGTCTCCATTAACATCTCCTACAGCTACGCCACAGCCATTGTAAAGGTATTCGTATGTATAGATGTTGTAATTGAAATCCTCCGAAAATGAATTCGTAAACGATACGCCTGTCTCTTCCTGAGGTAAAAGGGTAAATCGGGCCTTAACGTCAGGCAGATTTTCTCCTATTTCGGCTGTCTGGGTTGTTTCCTTTTTACAACTTGCAAACGCAAGTACCAGCAAAAAACTGCCAAGTTTACATCCGGTATGAAAGGAGCTTATCATTATACCTTTTTTTATGATATTAATAAAATACAGGCACAAAGATACAAATCGATCATGGCAATGGTATCCCAGTGAGGAGGCAAACAGGATGCTATCGATCTGCTTAAAATGTGATTTGTTGCCGATTTTGGCTAATTTAGGATGAGGGTCAATTCTACCGGGCCCCGGTTATTGCCGGTCAATATCGCTTCCTTACCAGTACCTAATCTGATCAGATCCAATTCGCGTACTTCTTTTTGTGCCCAAAAACCGTGGGATCTGTTGGGTACATATTGAAAGGAACCGTCGGCCTGCTGCAGTACCAACGTACCATTGCCAGCATCTATTTCACCTGTTTCAGTTTCCGCATATGAAAAATTCCCAGCCATGAGAATATCTTTCTTATTATCATTATTAAAATCCCTGATGATGATGTCATTCACAGGGCTTAACTGGGCCTGATAGGGTAGTGTGACAGGAACAAAAGTTTTACCTTCATTACGATACAACATTGTACTAAATGTGTACGCATATAAATAGGTGCAACCTTTCAATTCCTCTTTCGAAAATATTTCCTCTATCGTAGCCTTGGCATAAGGTGTATAGCGGAGAAATTTCTTTTTTAATGCAGGTATTTGAGCGATGATCGCATCACGACCGGCATATGGATAGAGTTTCCCTTTGTGATAAAAACACATCACCGGATCCGTTGAGCCATTTCCATCAAAATCTTTTGAAATCAATGTTACGGGGTATTCGATGGTAGCCTCTAGCCTGTGATTCAAACCTATATTGCCGGCTATCAGGTCAGTATCACCATCACCATCTATATCTTCAACCGCTATCGACTTCCACCAGCCATTCGTTTTGTCTAGTCCATATGCTTTTGTTTTGTTCACAAAAGATTTACCATCAAATGAAAATATGCTAATAGGCATCCATTCGCCAACGATGATCACTTCTATACGACCATCTGAATCCAAGTCCGTTGCTTCGATAGCCGTTATCATGCCGAGGCCGTCAAGTGCCGGGAATACCTGCTGCGTAACATCCACGAACTTACCGCCTTCATTCCTTAGCACATAGCTTTTGGGTGCTTTAGGAAAAAAACCAGGCGTCGAACGTCCGCCTATAATAAGATCTTTATCGTGGTCTCCATCTATATCAACTGATAGCAATGCTCCTGCATTGGTCCGTATGATAGGAAATGTACCTGCACGACTGAAGTTTCCCTTACCATCATTGATATATTGCCTTGTCATATATTCCGGTTCGTTGAGATTGAAGGAAGCTCCACCAGAAATGACCAGAAGATCAAGATCACCATCCCCATCGAAATCGTCAAATTGGGCGCCACAATCTTCAAATACAGAGTCTGACTCAAATGCAGGAATAATACTTTGCATAAAGCCATCGTCTGTCCGCTGTATAAAAAGAGCTGCAGAAAAACCATTTCCGTTACCTGCGTATACATCATCTAGTTTATCTCCGTTGACATCTCCCACCGCAATACAAGGACCTTCGGCCGATAACATATAAGGCAATAGACGTTCTCGCTTAAAATCTACAAAAGCATTTTCCTGGTGCGTCCATCCGGGCAATGCATCCTGTCGGGTAAACAACTTATTATTTGCTGTTGCCTTGGGTGATTTATAAGGCTGACCTGTCCCCCTTTTCCATATTAGACGCTGATTGGATTTGACATTTGTCAGTAATTCTTTTGATCCATCCGTCCAGGTCAGGACAATCGAATCTATTTCCGGGATGGTGTCAAGACCGAAATGAATGATGGGTTCAGAGGTCGAGTAATATCCCTTATTGATCATCATCATGGCAAACTGGTATGTGCCATCAGCGAATATTTCAGCGGTGGTGCCGATACCGTCTGTATTGCCGGATTGTTCCTGTACATCGATCTGAATCCAGTTTTTACTATCTGTATCATTTCTATAGATGAAAGCCGGACGATCGATATTGTTGACGATGATGTCCAGGTCACCATCCAGATCCAGATCTGCATACGCAGCTCCATTGGAAAAGGAAAGCTGATCCATGCCCGAGGTTTGCGTTGCATTTATAAAACCAAGATGCTGGTCATTTATATAAAGGTAATTTGGTATTTCTTTCTCCGGCAGATACTTAAGAAATTGATTAATATCAGGGTAGGCATCAGCACTCAGTCCACCTGATCTTTCAATGGAATCCCGGAAGTAGGTAAAATAGTCCTGCTGCGTCAGGTCCTTTCGATAGCCATTGGTAATAAATATATCTTTCCATCCGTCATTGTTAAAATCAGCAAGCAACGTACTCCAGCTCCAGTCAGTAGCTGATACGCCTGCATATTGACCTATTTCACTAAATGTTCCATTACCATTATTGAGTTGCAATACATTGCGCCCATTCTGACGACCATAGCCATATTGAACCATAAGATTATAGCGATCATATTGCATCAGGTTCATCAGCTCTTTATACCTGATCGGATCTTCTGCTTTCATATCCATCACGATAATATCAGGCAGTCCATCATTATTGATATCCGCCAGGTCGGAGCCCATACTGCTTTGGCTGGTATGTTTCAGGTACTGATCACATCGATCGGTAAATGTACCGTTATGGTTATTGATAAAAATCTGATCAGGTTCGATAAAATCATTGGCTATATACAGATCCATCCATCCATCCTGATTGATATCAGCAGGTGTGGCACTTAATCCAAAAGCGGAACTTTCCAGTCCCGCTTTTGCGGTGATATCCCGGAATACTCCATTGATATTTTCATACAATCTATTGGATTCATATGGTGTTTCAGGCAATGTTTTTCTTCCCACAGAACCATCTGCATACTCCTGTAGCCTGAGGTTATTCGCTTCTCCAAATGCAATGCGATGATTGAGTAAGAACAGATCAAGATCCCCATCCCTGTCAAAATCAAAAAAACAATTGTGATTGGTGTTCTTATTGTCGGCTATGCCCAGCTTTTTCGATTGTTCTTCAAATACCGGTATCTGGACCCCATTTTCAAGACGGTTGCCCATATTGATATAGAGTTGATCTGCGTTTGTTCCATCGCCGCTTTTGCTGGTACGACAACTATAAATATCCATTCGGCCATCTCCATTAACATCCACGATGGTCACTCCGGTTTTGAAACCAGTAGTTGATCCAACACCGGCAGCGTCAGTTATATCCAAAAACTTGAATTGACCAAGATTGAGATAGAGTTTGTTGGAAAGAAGTGATGCAGAAAAATAGATATCAGGAAGGCCATCCCCGTTGATGTCGCCTGTTGAAACCCCACCCCCATTATAGATATATTCAAAAACGAAACTATTATAGTTATAATCCTCATTGACTTCGTTGATGAAATGAACCCCTGTTTCTTCCTGGGACATAAGTGTAAAACGCGCTTCAGCTAAAGGGTGATCTTCAGTCGTTTTAACAACTGAAGTTTTCCGACAACCATTGATGCTGATCAGAAATAGGATGATTAGTGGAAGACTAAGCGTTAAAAGGGAGCAATATCGCTGGTTCATGACCTTTATTGTGGAGATATTAATATTGGCAAATATACATTATCGGAGATACGATAATACTATTCCCAAACCATGGTATGCCTTATAAAATCCGTGTGTAAATCATATCCGGACCAAAGAAGTACCTTTGCCACGAAGCTGCTTATTTGGGGTAATCCTCTAAATGAATTAACCTGTTTTTTCAAATTTTAGCTTTGCGAGATTTTTTAAAGCCATCTTGGGATGAGAAAAGGCTTGTAAACCCCATTTTTATTAGAAATACTGTTGAATGGAACTTCGTCTTGAACGCAACCTGATTTTTTTTGATATCGAATCTACTGGCTTAAATGTCATTCGTGACAGGATCATACAATTGGCGATGATCCGATATCACCATGATGGAACAGCCCCTGTTGAAAAATCATATCTGATCAATCCAGGCATTCCGATCTCTCCGGAAGCAATGGCTGTACATGGCATTACTGCAGAGGCTGTTTCCAACAAACCATCATTCCAGCAGCTTTCGAAAGAGATTTTTGAATTTATCGGGGATGCAGACCTTGCCGGCTACAATTCCAATCGCTTTGACATTCCTGTGTTGATGGAAGAGTTTGCACGTGTGGGGATTGATTTTGATGTGGATCAACGCCGTACGATTGATGTGCAGCGTATCTTTTATAAAATGGAACCAAGAACGCTGGCCGCTGCCTACCAGTTCTATTGCCAGAAATCAATGGAAAACGCGCATGATGCCTTGGCAGATGTCCGTGCTACAATAGCGGTGCTGGATGGGCAATTGCAAAAATATAAAGACACGGATTTTGTCCCTGAAGAAGGCGATTCGATACCAACCCCAATTCAGGCCGATGTGAGTTCCTTGTATGCCTTCACCAATGATCAACAGATAGTGGATGCTACACAGCGACTCAAATATGACCAAAATGGCACCATTGTTTTTAATTTTGGCAAATATCTGGGCAAGCCAGCAGCAGAGGTTTTGTATACGGATCAGCAATACTATCATTGGATGTTAAATAAAGAGTTTTCTTTTCAGGTCAAAAAAATTATAAAACGCCTTGTTACCGAGTATAAAAAGAATCTTTCCTCCTGATTTTTTCCTGTTTTTCGTTACAGGCATCCTCATTACATTTCTTAGTACAGGTTGTAATACAAGAATCCAGGGCTGCCTTGAGGTAAATGCAGAGAACTTCGATCTGGAGGCTGAAAGGCCGTGTAAAGGTTGTTGCACATATCCTTCTATGCGATTAACGATGAGCCAGAAATGGGGTGACGAAAACTTTACCAACACAGACACCCTGTTTGATATGCAGGGCCAGCCATACCAGATTACTGACCTCAAATACTTTTTGACCTCCTGGACCTGGAAAGACCCTTCTGGTGAAATTTACACTGTAGATAGTGTAACCGCTGCTTGCCATTCAGCGACCTTGACCTATACGCCTGATTTGCTTGTCATGGACACAAGAAAATTCTCCTATACATTAGGTACGATTCGTCAGGCGCCTCTCCTGGAGTCTGTTCAATTTAGCCTTGGTCTGGTAGGGGATTTCAGTTGCCTGGAGGAGGATAATCCGGATACCCCTGTTGACCTCACAGATCAAAGTCCACTATGGAATCCTCAAACATCTAGTCTCGAAACAGTAAGGTTGATTGTAAGAAGAAGCCTTGATTCCGATCTCGTGGATACTATCTTCATTAATACCCAAATGGAATATTTTATCCCTTACAGTGAACAAATGGACCTGGGCTTTGACTTTGAACTGGGATTGACGGTCAATTATGGTCAATGGTTTCAGGATGTTGACATCAACGAACTGTCTTCATTCAGGAGTTCCATTCTGACCCAGCTCGATGGTAGTTTCTCACGCACACCATAACTGTCGTTTTACTGCTGCTTACCCGTATTTTTGCAACTATATGTTACTTTAGGACGTTAACCGATTCTATCTGTTTAATTCAATTCAAATCATATGAAACACCTTTTATTTCTTCTATCTGGTGCTATTCTTTTGGGCCTGACTTCTTGTAAGAAAGATGTTGAAGAGGGAACAATGACGATCCATTTCAAAGCAGTATATGATGGGCAGCCACTGCAAACCTTTACCACTCATCCTTTTGAAAATGGTCAACAGATTGAATTTACCCATTTAAGCATGTTTGTTGCTGATCTGGCATTGACACATCAATCTTCGTTGGAAGTTTTGGACGACATAGAACTTATTGACTTAAGTTTTGAAAACCTTGCCTCTGCTGAGGAGGGTTATACCCTTGAACTTACAGGTGTTCCTGCCCGAACTTATGATGGAATCACTTTTGGGATTGGCGTACCGCCAGATCTTAATGAAAAAGTGCCAGCAGATTTCCCTTCCAGTAATCCTTTAAGTAAAACGAGCTATTATTGGGTAGGATGGAGCAGTTACATATTTCAGAAGACAGAAGGCAAGCTGGATACGCTCGGAAATAGTGATCCTGATTTAGGCTTTGCTATTCACACGGGCTCAGATGCATTATATACCACATTGGAAGGTGATCCGGCTATTACTATACAAGATGGAAAAAACACCAACATTGATATTGTGATCGACTATAAAAAGATATTACAGGGTGTAGACATTAAAGCCAGCCCGCAAAACCATAATCCAAATGATATTGCGACTATCACTATACTTGTCAATAATCTGCCAAATGCTTTCAGTCTTTTTCAGTAGCGTTTCTCTGTAAATTATGAGTGGGAATGTTTATAAACCAGGCTATTATACACTGTTAGCGGTTCTTTCTATCGCCTTAGCCAGTTGTCATGATACGATCGTCTCAGGTATAGACCCATCGGATGATCTGACTAGAATACCTTACAATCCAATCGTCTACAACGTTGAAATGCCTGCTGATTATCCGAGACTGGAACAGCCGCAGGATAATCCAATGACTGTAGATGGAATACGTCTAGGCAGGAAATTATTCTATGATCCTATCCTTTCGGTAGATAGTACGATCTCCTGTGGTTCCTGCCATTCGCCATCTCTTTCCTTTACGGATGGCCTTTCCAGGAGTGAAGGAGTCAACGGGACCACCCCCAGAGGCTCTATGAGCCTGGTAAACGTCGGATTACATTATCATGGTCTGTTTTGGGACGGCCGGGCTTCAACGCTTGAAGAGCAGGCTTTAATGCCTGTGGAGGATCCAATAGAAATGGCTGAAACGTGGGACAGGGTGGAGCAGAAGCTCAGAAAGCACCCGGACTACCCAGCTGATTTCAGAAAAGCCTTTGGCATAGAGGCTATCCCTATGATAGACAGGTTTCTTGCCGCTAAAGCTATCGCACAGTTTGAAAGAAGCCTGATTTCAGGTGGGAATACGAGATATGACCGTTTTATCAGAGGAGAAATCTTCCTTGAAGAGAATGAACAAAACGGGTACTTGATGTTTTTTGATTTAAATCCGAACCTTGTTCCGGATGCTGAATGTGGACATTGCCACAATGCCCCACTATTTGCCAGCGATGGATACTTTAATAATGGATTACAGGAATCCCCGGATTTACTGGGGTTTTCAGATACTGGCTTCGGATCTATTTCCGGTCTTCAATCAGACAATGGCAAATTCAAGGCCCCAACCCTCAGGAATCTTGTATTTACAGCGCCTTATATGCATGATGGTCGCTTTACGACTTTGTCAGAAGTCATCGACCACTATAGTAGCGGAGGTAAAACGTCCCCTACAAAAAGCGAATTTCTATATCCACTTCATTTCACTGAGAGTCAAAAAGCAGATCTTCTGGCCTTTCTTTTGACCCTTACGGATAGTACAACGCTGACAAATCCTGAATTCCAAAACCCTTTTTAGCCTGTTTTTTATCTTTTGAGGCACTTTTTAGCATTATTTTTTATGTTTTTAGTGCCTGTTTTTAATATATGTATTCACATATTCAACAAATTTATTTTGCAAAATATTCTTATAATATTTATAATGCGCACTTTAGATATTAAATAATAATTTAATGTATATATTTTATCTGTAACAATTATGATTTATTGTACTTGTTCAGGCCTGACAATCTCCTGAATATTGTATCATCAATTGAAAGAGAAACATCAATCAGGTAGAAGTACCGGTTTTGAATTTAGATATGTTCATGGGATTATAATTCTGAAGGATAGAAGGTTGCCTTCTGGCAACTTTCTGTCCTCTTTTAAAACTCAGAACTCCATCGAATCATCTAAATCATAGATAAGGATATGTTCATGGGATTATAATTTGTAAAGCTGGGTAGTTCTGAAGTGAACCTCCCAGCTTTTTTTTTGTCCCTGACGTAAACATAAAGCCTTACCTGGTTCTTTACGACGTTTCCCCATGCACCATGCTTTCTTTGATATTCAGGCGCTTTTCCGATCTCCTTTTGAATCAACCTGTGCGTTTCTGTCATGCCGCAAGCGAGATGACTGTGAATCATTCGAACGTATAGACGAAGGATAAGATCAGAAGTGAAAATAATTCTTTGAGCGCTTTATAACAGCTTATAACAGCCCTAAAATTGATTATCGCCGCCTTGTTCGACCTTTAGATCATTGTTATTGATTCGTTTTTTTCCGCTTCTTAGCTTGGAATCGAGTTTTCCGAAGCGATAG
>JBBRDL010000070.1:0-21152 GCA_038203965.1 Chitinophagales bacterium
ACCCCTGTGTTCCTCCATTTCGTTTTTCCTCGAAAAACAGATTCCGGAAACCCCGGGGTTAATGAATCCTTTTGCCCCGGGGTTGCGCAGCACACAGGGGTGAGCCCGGACGGGCGATGGGGCTCAAAAAGGAAACACAGGGGTGAGCCCGTCTGGGCGATGGGGCACAAAAAGGAAACACAGGGGTGAAAATTTTTCACAGAAAAATTTGATGGGGCAAACCAAATTTCAACTTAAAGTGATTTCATCCTCAACCCAACTTTAAAGCCATCATCCTTGTTCAAAAGAAAGTTAGCTCCCAATTTCTTTGCTCTCATTTCAAGATTTTGCAATCCAAATCGTGAGGGAGAAGTAGTTGAAGAAACCGATGTACCATTATCATGAGCGGACAATTCAAAACCATCTACAAAATGACCAAATCGAATGGTCACGTTGGTCGCATTCGAATGCTTAACGATGTTGTTGATGGCTTCTTTGTAAAAAAGAAATAAATGCTGACGCGCGTCAACGGCTAATTTTTTTTCCAATGGTAGTTCGCCCAAATCAAAGCGGAAGATGATATCCCTGGGCGTAAGCATTTCTTCTGCATTTTCGCGCATTCTATCCAACAGATCCTTAACCTGATCGCGGCGGCTATCGATAGACCAGACCACATCGCGCATTTTAGAAAGGGTCATGCGACTGATTTCACTGATGCGATGGAGACGTTTCGGATCTGATTTTTCCTGATCCAACTCCATGATTTCTGCTTGCATCGCCAATCCTGAAAGCATCGAGCCAACTTCATCATGCAAGTCACCAGCAATACGTGTCCGCATACGCTCCATTTCCAGCAGCCGGCGTAAGCGATATCTCGCGAAAGCATAAACCAGCGTCCCTATCGCCAACAGAAAGGCTGAAATAAACCACCAGGTCCGAAAGAAAATCTGCCTGACATGGATGGGCACAGCCAGTTCTGTCACACTCCAGTTTCCTTTGCTGTCAGCCCCTTTAATATGAAGTACATAATCCCCTGCCGGCAGTTTATGATATCTGACCATGGGAATACTCCCCGCATATGTCCAATCGTTTTCAATTCCTTCGAGTCGGGTATAATACCTGTTTTTCTCTGGTTTGAAGTAATTCGGAAGTGTCCATGTAAATTGGAAATAACTGTCATAAGGTGAAATGCTGACAGGTGCTAACCCCTGATTACTCAGGATTCTTGATTCAAGACTATCCAGCCGCCTGTTATACTTCGAAAAACCTGTTAGCGAAAGTGGTGGGTTGGGACGTTGACCCAGGATTTTGGCAGGGTCAAAATACTGGACGCCATTCATACCGCCAAACCAAAGTCTTCCTTTACCATCTTTATAAAAAGAGGCGTAGTTAAATTCATTATTGGACAACCCATCTACTTCATAAAAATTTTGAATGGAACCATCCTTCGCTCGGTAGCACGAAAGTCCATTGTAGGTGCTGGCCCAGATATTGCCTTCCTCATCGCTGAGTATCCCGGTGACATTATCATTCGCCAGGCCTTCTTTTTGCGCAAAAATCCGGATCGTATTTTCCTTTTCGTCGTAGCTGTTGAGTCCCCCTCCAAATGTACCTATCCACAGAACGGCGTTGGCATCATAATAGAGGGTCAATACATGATTACTGCTCAATGCTGGTGTCGTCTCTGTATTGATCTGTTGCAGGATTCTTCCATTTCTGTCGATTTGATACAATCCATTTTTTTCAGTAGCAATCCAAAGAGAGCCATCATTGTGCTCAATAATACATTTCGTGTATATGAACTTATGGCCGGAACTGCTTTCCTTCAAGAGGTTTTTTCGTTCCCCGGACTTTGGGTTATATGTCGTGAGGCGCTCCAGAGTGGAACCAAGAACAAAGGTTCCATCCTTTAGCAGGCCAAGCGGGTTGGCGGTAAACCGATCCGCTATTCCGATAAAATCCACCATCAGCAATGGCTTTAGCGTAGTCAGGTCAATCTTGATTAACTGGTCGGTCAATGTCCATACGGCATTATCATGGATATCCGCTATAAAATGTTTCGCTTCTTCAACGAGGTTTGGAACATGAGGATCCCCGACAGAAAGGAAAAAGTGATCGGACTTTAAGGAGGAGATGATCATCCGATGTAACCCGATTTCACCTTTCTCACAATAAGCCCAGATCCTGCCTTGCTTGTCTTCAAATATGCCACGCATGGCATTACCCCATTCTGCTCCAGGCTTATTAAAGGCTGTTTGAAATATCTGCTTTTGATTGGGCAACTTGATGAGTCCATTATCTGTAGCGACCCACATCAGATTGGTTTGGTCTTCATATAAGCCTTGAATAAAGCCAAACTGCAGGGCCTCCTTCAGCACATTTGAATAATCTGTCCACAATTGATCAGTACCCCATTTTAGCAGTTGTGTTTTTGAAGCAAACCAAACATTGCCCTGGCTGTCTTCAGTACCGTTATACGCTAATGTGGATAAGCTATCTAAAACCACTTCCACCTGCTTTTCTACGGGATGATACAACCACACCGCATTTTGGCTTTTCGGAAAAATAAATATCCGGTTACGACTGTCTGTAAAGACCGGTGTAAAAAACATGGTCGTGCCATACCAATTGAAACTGTCAGGTTTGGATTCATGTAAAAGTCCTCCGTCAGGAGCATATTGCTTCAGTCCACCTGTAACGGTACTCCACCATGCATTCCCTGAGGTATCGATAGCTATACTGGTAAATTCCCTTCTACCTCTGGGCGATCTGGCTACTTCTTTAAATGGTCCTCCTGCTGTAGATCTACACAAATATTGCTGCAAGGCATCCTCCCAGACAGCCCACATGCTACCGTGCTTTCCAATATGGAGTTGCAAAATATTACCTCCTATGTCAACCGCTTCGGAAATATCTTTGAATTCAAAACTATTTTGGTTCAGCTCAAAAAGCTTGCTGTCTGCGACAAGCCATAAGGTGCTATCGGTGATGGCATGCAATCCGCCAATGGCAATATCTCCTCCCGGAAAAAATCGGTCCGCCCGACGATCATTACCGAAATGGGTGAAGCGGTAACTATCATACCTGTTCAGTCCCTGTCGCGTACCAATCCACATCAGCCCCTGGTGGTCTTGGGTTATCGCGGTTACATTTCTGAAACCTAATCCATCTTCAATGGTCAGGGCCCGGCCTTTGGGAAGAGGTTGGGCATCAAGTGAAAAAGGAATTAAATAGAGAAGAACAGGGGTAACCAAACGGAAACAGAGGGTCAGAAGCGCCTTAAAGAAGATTTGGTTTTCGTCCTTTGCCATTAAAGAAGATACAATTTGATCTGCAAAGTATCGGATTTTATGAACATTGTATCGCCTCCCATCAAGATGTGATAACGGCCATGGTTAAGGAGGTGTACCTTTGACGTATGAAACCTATCGCCCTGGCCATCGTTGAAGACGACCCGATCATCCGGGAGAGTTTGAGAACATTTCTGGGCGGGGATCCGCAATTTGAGCTGGTGTACTCGGCTGTTTCAATGGAAGACTTCCTTCAGACATTGCAGCAAGATGAAAGAGTATCCCCTTCAGTCCTATTATTAGATATACAACTGCCCGGGCAGTCCGGTATCGAAGGTATCCCTTCAATTAAAAAATTACGTCCGGGAATTGATATCATCATGCTGACCACATTTGAAGAAAGTGATAAAATCTTCGCTGCATTGTGTGCCGGTGCGTGCTCGTATTTATCAAAACGCGTTTCGCTGATCACTATACGCGATGCTGTGCTGACCGTGCATCGTGGCGGATCATATATGTCCCCGAGCATCGCACGCAAAGTCGTGGAGCACTTTGCCCCTATCCCCAAAAAAGAAGATGGCCCTTTGACTCCCCGTCAACAGGAAATCGTGGATTGTATAGTCAATGGGTTGAGTTATAAAATGACCGCCGACAAACTTGGAATTTCATTGGATACGGTACGCACACACATCAAGCATATCTACCACGTGCTGGAGATCAATAGCAAGGGGGAGTTGATCCGGAGATCACTGGATAAAAATAAGTGAAAAATGAAAAATGAAAAATGAAAAACTTGTACTGAGCGCAGTTAGCCGTTAAGTTTTAAAATATTCGCTACGCGAATATTTTAAAACCTCACAACTCACAACTCAAACCTCACGTCTCACGTCTCACGTCTCATAACTCATAACTCACAACTCACAACTCACAACTTCTCACTATTCCCTAATTTGCAAACACCATCTTCTTCGTAGCGATCATCTGGTCATTGATATAAAGTGTATACAGATAGGTACCGACCATATTATATCCATGATGATAGAGCACTTCATTCATGCCTTCTTTGACTTCGACCGGAATGGTTTTAATTAATTTACCGTGGAGATCGGTGATGACGATTCCTGCTGTATAATTGGTAGCGGAGCCATTGACCAAAAAGGAGATGATGGTGGATTCATCAAATGGGTTAGGTCGATTTTGGAGTAATTCGATGCTGTTTTCGGAAGGCTTTTCATTCTCGGTGCTTGTCAGGCGGACTAATACTTCATCCGAAAACAAACTTTCGACGCCGTTATCATCAATGGAGGCTAAAGAAATAAAAATATTTACCTGTCTGCTTGGCAATTCGAATACGCCTGACTTTCCGTCGGTGATGTAAAACAACGTATCAAAATCATTTGTATTCACGCGCAATCCGACCACATAATGATTGTAGTCAAGGGTGTCTTCGACTTCGATGTATAAATAGTCTCCATCCTGTCCAAACGTTTTGATCGACGGCCTGTCAGGACCAAGAGCAGCCATGGCTGCGGCATTTCCATTGATCGTTGCATTGCGTGACAGGTAATTAAAATTTACAAAAAAACTATCGATCACTTCATCACCATCCGTATCCACGCCTAGAATATCCTCTGAGGTGTGCTGGCGGTCGTGATATTCGGGATCGCTGACATCGGCATTGCCATGTTCATTGGCGGACGTAAACCGCATAGCTCTGAATCCGTTTTCTCTAAAAGGAATATGATCACTTCCCCTTCCGGTACGATCTTCGGCAGACATAATCGTCACCAACATCGGCACGTCTATTAAGGGTCGAATCATCTCTTGATATTCAAGTTTAATAAAACGACTCAATGCTTTGTGCGGAGAATTGAACCCACCAAATGAGAATAGCCTGACCTGTGTGCTGTCAATGTGATTAAGACCGGGACAAGAGGGTGCTGATGATGTTTCTCCGCAAATGATACCCCCTACGATATCGTTGTTGAGTACAGCTTTGATCGGAATGCCTTCCTGTTTGGCATACACGGCATACGCATTTGAACCAACGAGGCCCTGTTCCTCGCCCGTGACAGTCATAAACACGATGGTGTGATCAAAGACGTACTTGCTCATAATGCGTGCCAGTTCGAGGACCAAAGCGACACCACTTCCATTGTCTTCCATACCCTCTGCCAGACAATCGATGTCGCAGTTTTCCGCACAGCGGCTATCCAGGTGAGCTTCGATGATGATAGAAGAAGGATCTGAACTATCTCTGCCGGGCAAAACTGCTACTACATTTTTATGTCTTCCCATACCGCAGACATCCTGGTCGAATTGAAGGTATCCGGTGACTAATCTTCCCCCATTATCAATGCTGTAGCGATCAAACTGAGACAAAACCCATCGGCGAGCAGCACCGATTCCTTTAGCATCGGACAGCGTATCTGATCCTGTATTGCGATTGTGGAAAGGTCGCAAGGCCAGCAAGGTTGCTTTCATAGAATCAGGGTTGATCTGGTTGGCTAGCGCTTCGCTGATCGTCGCAGGATCATCTACCGGAAATGGAGGCAGATAAGACAGCGGATCATAATCGCCTTTCAGGATACTATAGATCACCGGGTTGGTGAAGTGGGTATTTTCCTGGGCGAAAACGACGGCGCTGACCGATGTCCAGCAAATGAAAAAAAGAAGTAGTGATTTCATGATGAAAAGGTTGTTGAATAAAGATAATGAATAAGGAGGTAGGAGGTAGGAGTTAGGAGATAGGGAATAGGAGTTAGGAGTTAGGGAATAGGAGATAGGAAATAGGAAATAGGAAATAGGAGTTAGGTGTTAGGGAATAGGGAATAGGAGGCGAGGCGATGGAGCTCTTGCTGAAGGGGTACAATTAAATCATCAAGGGTGAAGCCTCTACGAAAGAAGGGTTTTAATTTTTAAAAAAAGAAACCTGATGATTTTTACCTGCCTGGAGTATATACATACCTGGAATGAAATGATGAATATCTATTTTTTTTGTTTCACCTATGGTGCCTATCGTCACATGCTTACCGGATTGATCCGAGATGATATATTGCGAACCTATCAATGACCGATCGGCCTGAATGGTGATGTGATCTTTCGCGGGATTAGGAAACAATTTCAATAGTTTATCCTCCTTTACTTTTTCAACTGCACTCCATACACAACTATGCTGCGCATCAAAAATGGTTTGAAGCGAATCGATTGGTTCTATGTTTGAATTGTCGCGGGTGCGGACAGATATGCTAAAAGATGGATTACCATATGTATCTGATGGTTGTGCCACTTTTAAAAAAGCAAACAGGGATGAGGTGCCATCCGGTGTGCATCGGGTATCTGCTCCGACTACATTAGCGCCTTGAAGCGCCGCCATCAATCTACAAGCAAGATCCCCATATGATGCATTTCTGAAGTTGGCTTCCATGGAATCAAGTATTTGCTGGCCAAGGAGAATATTTCCCTGGATGGAATAATAAATTCCATCTATGCTTCCTGTTATGTGGTTTTTATATGTATTCGTATTGATGCCTGTGAAACCGGCGGCACTGCCATTCGTTCCGGAAAAACCAACTATACCATACTGACGGATACTGGAATTATTCTGCGCATCATTCTTTGCCAGCCAGTTGATGATCTGGATCGGTGTGTCGCCTGCTCGCATTCTTACCCGGGCAGCATCCTGGTTTGCGGGCAGGTAAAAAGCCTGGGTATTTATTGCGCCCGTATCTGGTAGCAGGTCACCCAGAAAGGAGTCATCGTCAAAACCTGCTGCGAACAAATCAACACATGAAGCGCCGGCACTACCGACTTCTCTGGTGGTGGAGTCAGCGGCGACGATAGAGAAGGTGTCCTGAGCGGACAAACCTGAAATAATCAGAATAAAAGTAATGACATTAAAATACTTCTTCATACTTGCTATTATGTTTGCAATCCGGACCCGGATTGATACTAGTTCGTTGTTACGCATAGTTCGTTGTGTCCGTTGCCCATTGTAGGCGAATTTGAATTTTTCATGATGCTAAAAGTACAATCTTATTGACATCTGTATACCATTTTTCAAAGTGAAGCTGGTAGTTTTTTTCAATACGGTTACGAATCAATTTAAATGTTGGTGTCAGCATTCTATTTTCAACTGTCCAGGCATCCGGTATGACGACTATCTTTTCCAGTTGCTCATGGGCATCCAGTGTCTCATTGATCGACGCAAGGTCTTTTTCCAGATTTGATGTAATAACATCCTGGGACATTTGTTTTCCGCTCTCAGAAAGGGTGACCAATGCGATAGGCTGTGCCAACCCGATACCTACTACACAGCAAAACTCCAGGGCAGCATTCGAACAGATTTTCATTTCGATCGGTGAAGGGACCACGTATTTTCCTTTGCTGGTCTTGAAGATATCTTTTGTGCGGCCAGTGATCGTCAGGTAGCCTTCGGCATCAATATGCCCTTCATCACCGGTATGCATAAACCCGTCTGATGAAAACATCTCATTGGTCATGGTAGGTTCTTTATAATAGCCGAGCATGGCTGCACGGTTTCGCACAAGGACTTCTTTATGTTCTCCAAGTTTTGTTTCACTGTTTGGTAAGGTTATACCTACTGATCCGATCTTGATGCGGTCCATCGGGTTAGCATGTGAGTACCCAAAATTTTCGGTCATGGAATATCCTTCAATGATGATGATGCCGAGTTTCTTATACCAGTGTATCAATTCAGCAGGTGTGGGTGATGCGGCGGTGATGATGACACGCGCATGCGAAAAGCCCAGACCTTTTTTAATTTTATTTTTGATGAAACCGGAGAGGACAGGAATCCGGAGCAATACGTCTAGTTTCTTTTGAGGTACTTTGGCAAGAATACCTTCCTGAAATTTTTTCCAGATACGGTGTACACCCAGGAATGCTGTGGGTTGTGCATCCTGAATATTTTTAGAAAAGGACTCAACACTTTCTGCATAGAATACAGAACCACCGGAATACAAACTCCCCAGTTCAACCACCAGTCGCTCACCTACATGCGCCAGTGGCAAGTATGAAAAAAATCTTTCATGCTCGGACAAATTAAAGAAAGCAACTCCTTCGGTAATAGCAAAAGCGGCTGAATCAAACGTATGCATAACACCTTTGGGCATTCCTGTGGTGCCTGAAGTATAGATGATGGTCATCAGCTCATCACCTCTGCGTTGTATATTTTCAATTGGTTGTTGATCTTCTATCGCATCATACCATTGGGTATATTTTTCATGCGGATAAAATGGAAACGAAATACACATGACATTTGAAGGCACACCTGGTTCCATCGCCGCCCAGTTGTCCAGCTTACCTACAAATAGCACAGGAGCTTCACTATGCTCAAGTACTTTCTGAATACTTGTCGATGTCAGGTTGGGATACAAGGGGACAGAGACATGGCCGGCCATCATGATCGCCAGGTCGCAGATGATCCAGTGTGCGCAGTTTTTCGAAATCAGTGCGAGATTACTTTGAGGAGGAAGTTCAAGTGACAAGAGGTAAGCAGCCATTTTACGGGCTTCTTCACCTGTCTGTTTCCAGGTCCATGTGTGCGCTTTGCCATTGATGGGCTGGCTCAGATAGATGGTATCCGGTTTGGATTTTTCCCAATGATAAAAAGTGTCCAGGGGGCGTCTGTAGTCCATAGAGGAGATTGCTGATGGGCTAATATACTGCTCTGATTTGATAAGGGCTTCGTAGGCTAAGTTTGAAAAGCGCTGAACCCCTTTTCTACCTGGGCGCCCTTTCAGGGCTTGATGATTTGTTTATGGGGTCGTGATCCTGTTTTAGAATACTGAGTCAAAAATTATTTCTACATTTTCACAAAGTTTATAATCTTTATACCCATAAAATTTTCATCAACCCATCAACTTATAAACTTATAAACTTATAAACTTATAAACTTTAAACCCATCAACCCATCAACCTATAAACCTATAAACCTATAAACCTATAAACCCATCAACCTATAAGCCCATCAACTCATAAGCCCATCAATCTAAATTTGCCCTCGTTTATTTCGGCTACGCCTATAAACGATCCCTGTGTTCTTCAGTCGTTTGTTTCTGCGAAACTTCACACTTCCGAAACCCCGGGATGTCGGAGGTATTTCAAAAATCAACTCATCAACCTATAAACCTATAAACCCATCAACTTATAAACCCATCAACTCATAAGCCCAACAACCCATCAACTCATCAACCTATAAACCCATCAACCTATCAACCTATCATAACCTCATAAGCCAATAAGGTCATAAGCCCCTAATCCCCTTCCATGAAAACACTCTCCATCCTGCTCATGCTCCTCACTATCCTGATGATAGTTGGATTTGGTATGTTTTATCTCCTTGGTTTTGCGATGTCGTTTGATGCGCCCGGGTCAACTACGGATCCGAAAGCATGGGGGATGCGGTTGTTGATTGCCTCTCCGCTACTGATTTTCCTGGTTTGTCTAATCCTGTCGTTGAAATCCTATGCGGCGGGACACTATTCTAAATCCGTAATACTGGGATTGATCTCTCCAGCCATTTGTGTGGCGCTGTACGCTTGGATGATGATCACCTCCATGTCTTCACTCAAAGATTATAATGATCAAGTGGCAAAAGACAAAGAAATGGAGGCTAAATATCCGATGCAGAAATATATGAGGCAGACCACACTTGGTACAGACACCATTATCGTTTGGCCTGGTGGTATCGTGGCATACCGGCTCCATATCGAAGGCATGGCCAATACCTGGGATGGGCCGCTCGGCGATCTGAGTGAGGATAGGAAGACCATTACCTATGACCGCAGGCCGGATACAAAACTTCAGATAGAAGAGCTCTATCATTTTATGGATGTGAAGGGGCAGATATTTACAAATGTGTACTCAATCAAATGATAATGCAATGCCAACATTTCAATACGCTTCTCTGGAACGCAATTTTGTGCAGATTGATGGTTTAAATAGTATGCAGATTGACTTATCCTTTTTAGTCCGAATACAGCTCTTAACATGCTATTGATTATCTTTCCGATCCGGAATTAGTCTACTACACGTGAACCCAAAACCCATCCTCCCCCGCCAGGCCCTCAATAAAGCCTATCTCAAGGCCAAACCCACCCGGATACAGATCGAACAGTTCAAAACGCAATTTACAACCATACTTATGCCGTATCAGCCGCGACAAAGCGATCAATATCCGGCACCTTGACCAAATCGACCACGAATCGAATGAGCTTTTTCTCGATGGATGTAAAGAGAATTTCTTTATTGGTGAACCGTATAAGGCAGGGCTGAAAGGTGCGCTGGGGATTTGATGGGTTCAATTGTCGTGAAAAAGAATTATTTTCATTGCTCAATTGGAGCGTTCATTCTTAGTGGATTATCATCAAGCGTATATTTTTTAAACATCCAGTCATCAGGTTTAAAAATTGAAACAGTAAAATTGATTAAATTGTAAACAGACCGGTCTGTGTATTAATTCCGGCACCCGATCATCATTAGAATATTTATCAATCATGCAAAAACCATTGCTTTGGCTATGGGTTTTGATAATGACACCGATTGTGTGTTCTTCCCAAGACCCCGCCACGTTTTTATTCAGCCAACACGGCTCTCTTTTCAATCCAGCGTTGACAGGGACGAATGGTTCGCAATCCATTTCGCTCGCCTATCGTCAGCAATGGCTTCAAACTAATGACCTGGGATATTACACAGCCGTCCTGAATTACGATGAGAGCATGCCCTGCAGCGTACTGGATATCGGACTGAGTGCACTATGGGATCAGGAAGGTGCAGGACTGCTGACGACGTATGAATTGACACCACGTGTATCCGTTAATCTTCCTTTGTTGGTTTCAACATCCCATCAAATCAATCTTAGACTCGGTGGAGCTATGAGCTTCGGAAGGCAGCGCATCCAATTTGACAGGCTCGTTTTCTCTGATCAATTGCATCCAAAATACGGAAATATTTTTCCTACCACTTTTGCGGCACCCGATGATGATGCCGCCGGTAGCTATTTTCAACCTGGTGCAGGCTGGTTACTGCAAATGGTGTTTAATAAAATGAATCGAAATGCCCTGGTCATCAATGCGGGGATGAGCTTTCACAACGCCTATGCGCTTGGCAACAATGCTGCATCAGGCTATGGCAAGTCAGTACTTGGCCTGCTGACACCACAAACGCCCAAAGTGTCAGCACACTTCGATTTTGAAATCGTGCCGGGCTCGTCGTTGGGACATTTTGTGAGTATCAAACCTGTGATCCTGTACGAACGCCAACAAGGTCTGTATTATCTCCAATACGGATTAGATTTTGGACTTAACAACATCGTTCGCATAGGTGGTTATGTACATCAACAACGCTTCTTCACTCCAGAAAATAGTACCAACTGGTTTTCTATTAGTTCAGTCTTTAAGCCTTATGTCGGCCATGAGCGGGTGGACTTCTACTTCACGTATTCATTTAATATTTCAGGCCTGCGCAATACTGTTTCCCCGCTTCTTGAATTTGGATTAAAAAAACATTTTCGGAGTAGTTTCACCTGCCGCCTAATGGACAAAGCAGATGGCTATAAACTGACAAAACAAAAGTGTTCGCTGTTTGGCATATCACCCGCAAAAAGAAAAATATATGAAAATGTGTGGTATAAGGATTAGTGTTTGTTGTTTATTTATAGCCTGTGCCAATATTGCATTCAGTCAAAGTTGCTCCTTAGCTTGTGCTGAAAGTGAATGTGGCATGCTTAATGTTGCATTCACCCCACAGGGAGGACCTGATTTTTGCGAGGGAACGCTCATCACATTTTCAAATGCGAGTGAACCCGGCTTTGATTTCTTTGTCATTGATTGGTCCGATGGGACTAAAGACACTGTAACCCACTATAATCCCGTCACACATGCCTATTCAATAGCAGACTCCAACCTGTGTGACGGAAATATAATATTTGAAGTTTGTTTTAGAGGAGTTAAGGAATGTTCTGCCGGGATCAGTTGCTCAAGTGGTTCTTATGATTTCAAATTAAAAGTAAGGCCAAAAGCACTAATCAATATAGCTGTACAACATTGCATTGAGTCTCCTGTGCAATTCATAAATGCATCATGCAATGACAAAACATATTTTTGGGAATTTGGAGATGGTCAAACATCGACCAGTGACAATCCATCACACACGTACAATAGTCCCGGATCGTATACAGTAACTTTAACCGTCACCAACGATTGCGGGAGTGATGCTGTAACTCAAAGTATCCAGGTCGTGGAAGATCCAATTACTGAAGTCAATTGGACGCCTGCTGACGATACGGTTTGTATCAACCAAATATTTGCCTTCCAGGATATAACTAATCAATTTGGCACAAACACAGTCTGGTCCATTGTCCCTAATGACACCTCAAGATGGATGTTTACCGACACACTCATGAATTTCAATTCAGATTTGATCGAAGTCATTTTCAAAGAGACCGGCAACTACACAGTTCGTTTAACGGCCAATAATCGATGTGGCACAAATGTTTGGGAAGAGGTCATAACTGTACTGGAAGGACCAGAAGTAATGCTTACAAATGGTCCGCAGTTATGCATCAGCGACCCCACCTATGATCCGCATGCAACCTACATGGGTCAAATTATTTCCTACAACTGGCAATTTCCCGGCGGAACACCATCCAGTTCAACTTTACCAAATCCGGGCATAGTAACCTACACAACTCCAGGGCAGCATGAGGTTACCTTAACCATTATGAGTGAATGCGGTGAGATCGAAAGCACCACCACGGTCATTGTCGATGCACTTCCCGTCATCACTATGCCACCACCACAGGGAATCTATTGCACCGGATCGTCTCCTGATACCTTAATAGCAACACCAGCGGGTGGTGTTTGGAGCGGACCCGGCATCAATAACATGGGCGTATTCAATCCCGCCATCGCCGGACCCGGCAATCATACACTTACATATACAGTGGTAAATGGTGAATGCATGGCTTCAGGATCACTCACCGTTACAGTTGTGAACTCAGAAACTGTAACTGTGGAGGATGAGCAGTTTTGCGAAGATGCGTCGGCTTTTTTATTGATAGCTTCACCGACGGGTGGTACCTGGACAGGTATTGGTATAACCTCCCCAATGGGCACCTTTGATCCTCTTATCTCCGGTGTGGGCACCTTTGCACCTGTGTATCATTACTCCGATATCAATAATTGTATGATTGATATTGCGGCAACTGTCATCATTCAGCCATTTCCCCAGGTCTCTATGCTCGATACCAGTTTGCTTTGTAATGAAAACATTCAAAATTCATTAGCCGTCGCGTTACAACTCACCCTCAATCCTCAGGGCGGTATTCAACAATGGACATTCAATGGCATGCCCTCGGACGGTACCATTAATGGCTCGGGATTATTAGGTTTTTATAGTGTCGGTCTGACCTACACCTTTCAAGCTTGTACCGTGACCGATTCTGCTGTCACCGAGTTCATTTCCGCCATACCGCTACTCGTTTCTAATGACACCTCCCTTTGCATTTATGACAACACCTATGCACTGCAAGCCAATCTCAGTGGCACATGGTCAGGCCCCGGCGTCAATCCCAATACAGGCATCATTGATTTGTCTGTTCCTGGTGCCGGAAATTTTACGTTCACATTTGTGCATCAGCCAGGCACCAGTTGCGAACAGACAGCTAATGTGCAAATCAGTATTTCAGATCCTGGCTTGCTATTGAATGCAGGCCCTGATGTTAGCCTGTGCGAAAACCAGGTACTCCAATACACTTTCTCGGGCGCCTCACCAGGTGGTGGTAGTTGGTCAGGCCATGGCATTATCGATTCCATATTGGGCACACTCAATGTATCTGCTCTCCTGCTTGATTCAGTCTATTCGTATTCCTATTGCCTTGATGATGTCTCCATACCGGGCTGCCGCGCGTGTGATCTGGTGACGCTCATCGTGCATGCATTGCCAGCTACTAATTTTTCCATCGCAGGCAATCCGTGTCAGGATATTCCATTTTCAGTGACCACAGACACATGCATTACCGGATACGCTTACGCATGGAATTTTGGAAATGGAAATCAGGCAACCGGTTGCAATGTCGATTACACCTATACTATAGCAGGTGATTATAATTTACAATTGACTGTAACGGCTAATACAGGATGCAGTAATACGGGCACGATCAATGTGCATGTGACTGCTCCTCCCATGGCCGCCTTTGCGCTGTTGGATGATGAAGGATGTGCGCCATTTTCTGTCGAAGTCAGCAACCTGAGTACCGGAGAAATAACGCAGTATCAATGGTTGTTTGGTGCAGATACATTGAATGGATTTAATCCGGGACCGATTATTATAGATGGCCTGCATTCCGATTCGACCATCCAAGTCATACTACAAGCGATTAATGGTTGCGCGACCAGCATAGTCGAAGACAGCGTGCTAGTGCATCCGTACCCGGTTGTAAATATCGGCCTCTCCATAGACGAAGGCTGTTCTCCTTTGCTTGTTGATTTTGGAAATGCAACCGTGGGCAACCCGGAAAACTGGCTTTGGGATTTGGGCAATGGCATGACCTCGACAGATTCCGTGCCATCCGTACAAGTATATAGCACCTCTCCGGATAGTATATCGATATATACCGTGCAATTAATTTCATCGAATGCCTGTGGCGCAGATACCGGGTATCAGACGATTACAGTTTATCCACCGGATGTAAATGCATTTATTCAATTAGATACACTCGGCGGATGCCAACCATTGTTGGTCACCGCACATTCCATTTCGACGCCGGGAGGGATTGTTGGTTGGCAAGTAATGCATATGGATACCATTGTCACTGGTAGTATACTGAATGATCCAACTTTTATACTCGATCAGCCAGGGCTCCACACTATTCTCTTAACAGTCTCCCGCTGTGGTAGCGATATGGATACAGCTTACGTCGAGGTACTGCCAGCTCCTGAAGTAGATTTTATCGTTGCTCCTGTGTTATGTGAAGACGAACTCTTGCATTTTGAAAATACATCCGTTGATGTCAATGGCGTAATGTGGGACTTTGGGGATGGTAATTTTTCTTCTGTATTTTCTCCGGATCACCAATACATTTCCGGGGGTACGTATCAGGTGTCATTATTGGCGTATTCTGCGGCACATAATTGTCCGGATACACAAACTGTATCTATCGTAATTCACCCCCGACCTGTTTTGGATATTGATACACAGCCCATTTCCGGATGCCCCCCACTGACCGTGTCATTTCAACACAATAGTCCTGGCAACATTGACTATGTCTGGAATTTTAACGACGGGACTCCGCAGGATACTTCAGTAACTCCTGTTCATACATTTATCACTTCAGGTTCTTATATCACGAATGTATTTGCCCGCGACATCTTCGGTTGCGTCAGTGATACCACTTTAATACCGGTAGAGATATTTCCGGTTCCGATAAGTGCATTTGACATCATTAGCCAACGTTTCTGCGAACGCCTCGATTCCGTACTCACAATCAATCAGTCAACCGGTGCCACTTCCTTTATTTGGTCCATTAATAATGTACCTTTTGCTCCTGATCCGTTAGCATTTCTTCCTGCACAGGCCGGAACATACACTATTGAACTCATTGCTGAGAATGCGTTTTCCTGCAGGGACACCGCCAGGGAGCAGGTGAATATTTTAGCTACGCCGAATGCACAGTTTAGCGCACAGGATACAGCAGGTTGCGCTCCGCTCGTGACTACTATGACCAACTCTTCCGATGGAAGCACAGATTTCATTTGGGATTTTGGCGATGGGAATACCTCTACTGATATCGAACCGACGCATCATTTTATCCAGGATGGTTTTTATACCATTACCCTGATCGCTACACAAACGAATGGCTGTCCAAATGATACAGCTATAGCACAAGTGAATGTGTTCCCGGTACCAGAATCCGCATTTACATTTGCCAAGTCAGACATCTGTGGTGCACCTATGGATGTCACTTTTTCAAATCAATCTATTGGTGGGTTGGATTATGGGTGGACTTTCGGCGACGGCCAGCAAAGCGATCTCCTTTCACCTACACATACATTTAGCCAGGCAGGCATCTATCAAGCCCAATTGATTGCCGGAAACATGTATTCATGCTTTGATACGAGTTTTGCTTTCATTCCGATCTACGAACAACCGATAGCAGATTTTGAGATTGCCGAAAATATCTTATGTGCAGGCTCGCCGATTGAAGTCACCAATCTTTCGCTGCATGGCAATTCCTTTTGTTGGCTATTGGACGGCCAGTTGACGTCGGAAGAGGAATTTCTGATATTTTCAATATCGGATCCGGGCACATATACCCTGGCATTGATAGCTAAGTATAATGCAGTATGTGTTGACACCTATACGTTGGCAACTCCCGTTCAGGTATTTGTGGCGCCTTCCGCTGATTATTCATTTGAGGTGGATGTTCAGGAAAACACCCTTGGCGATGTTCAGTATTATCATTTGGCTGAGCGATTTGATCGACTCCAATGGGATTTCGGTGATGGACTGTCATCGAATGAATTGAATCCATTGCACGAATACAATATCAATCGCAATATCCTGGCGACGCTCTATGCCTTTCACGATAATGGTGGCATCATCACGTGTGTGGATAGTATTTCAAAAGAAATTGCACCCGAATGGCTGGTGACCTTCTTTGCGCCCAATGCATTCAGTCCGGATCATGGGGATTCCTTGGTTCGCCTTTTCAAACCCGTGGGGATCGGATTAGCTGATTACAATATATCGGTTTATTCGCCTTGGGGTCAACGTGTATGGCAGAGTACTGCCATCGTTGACCAAATGCCTTTGGAGGGCTGGAATGGCAGATTGGATAACAATGGCGAGGCTTTACCTCAGGGTGCGTTCACATGGATGGCTCGTGTTGAATTTGTAAATGGAGATCGGAGGGTGTATAAGGGGTCTGTGACATTATTGCGGTAATACAAAAGCACCCCGTACAAAAAAGTTAATCTTGCTCCTGATCAGTTTCCACTTTAGGGCTCAGAATGTCATCAAATATCTTAGTAATACTTCCTCCTGGAGGATCTCAAATTTGCCTTTCAGGCAGTAAGATGACTTCTGGAAATAATAAAATATTTACTTTAACATAGTCCCACCCAATAACACCTAATTGAAGGGTGTGAACAAATGGAAATTGCCTCTTCATAAGTGTATCTTAACTTCAACGTATCACAACTTTTATCTTCTCCCCCTCCGTGCGCGAGCTTAGATGCAATCTAAGCTCAACAGGGGCAGCTCTACATTTACACTGAGAGCAGATAGCTTATCACGCTCACTCCTTCTTTCCCTTCTTCTTCAAATCATCCACCACCAGTGCTGTCCCTTTGTATTTTGCTTTTCTAAAAGCGTTGATCACCTGGTCTTTGTATCCTTCTTCGACATCGAAAATGGTATGTGAAAACTGGATATCTATTTTTCCAATCTGTGCTTCCTGGTCAGGCAGATATTGGTTGATCAGCGTGAGCAGTGTTTTCGGATTGAATTTGTTAACTGTCCCTGCATTGATCACTAGTGAAGCAAACTTACCTTTCGGCCTGTCATCTCCTCTCTTAGCCGGTGCTGGTTTGTCACCATAACGATCGGATCTTTCTTTGCCGTAACTTTTTTCTCCTTGCTCCTTGCCCCTTGCTCCCTGCCCATTGTCATCTCTAGAACCATATTCCTTCTTCTTCCATGGTTCTCTTTCTCCTTGCTCCTTGCCCCTTGCTCCTTGCCCTCTGTCATCTCGTGATCCGTATTCCTTTTTCTTCCATGGTTCTCTCTCGCCTCCGCTTCTTGAACCTCTGTCATCTCTTGAACCTCTGTCATCCCTTGAGCCTCTTTCGCTTCTTTGGCCTCTTTCGCCCCTTTCACCTCTTCCACGATCATCACTGCGATTTTTGCTATCGAGATTGATGTCTCTCGAATCTTTGTAATAGGAAAGAAACTGGTTAAACTCAATCGACATAAAACGTTTAATCAGTTCATCCCGGTCAAGCCATGCGAGCTTATTAAAAATCACCGGCAGGTAATCTTTGATCTGGTTTTCATCTACTTCTACATTCTCTACTTTATCTACCAAGTGATAGAGTTGCTTTTCACAAATTTCTTTTCCTGTCGGAACAAGTTTCTTTTCAAAAGGCTTACCGATGCGACGCTCCAGATCACGGAGACGGTTGTGCTCACGTGAATGTATGATCGTAATCGAAACTCCTTTGCGATGCGCACGTCCAGTACGTCCGCTGCGGTGGATATAGACATCCGGATCATCCGGAAGATTATAATTGATGACGTGGGTCAGATCATTGACATCAAGACCTCGTGCGGCTACATCTGTTGCGATCAGCAATTGAAGTGTTTTGCTACGGAAACGCCCCATTGTATATTCTCTTTGCTGTTGGCTGAGATCCCCATGCAATGCATCAGAGTTATAACCATCCGCAGAAAGTTTTTCAGCGATCTCTTTCGTTTCAGCGCGTGTGCGACAAAAGACGATGGCATATATATCAGGATGTACATCAAGAATACGTTTGATGGCTACATAGCGGTCTTTTGCCTGCACCTCATAATAGTGGTGCGTTACATTATCGGCACCGGTCTGTACTTTTTCTGCGGCGATTTCTACGGGTTCATTCATGTAGATCTTGACGATCCGCATGATTTCTTTCGGCAGGGTAGCAGAAAAAAGAAGTGTTTGTTTTTCTGGTGGGGTGGTGGCCAGTATGGCATCCATATCATCTTTGAAACCCATGGACAACATTTCATCCGCTTCATCCAGGACCAGCCATTGAAGTTGATCCAGTTTGAGTTTTTTGCGGTTGACGAGGTCAAGTGCTCTACCTGGGGTAGCGACTACGACCTGGCATTTATTTTTCAAGGCGAATACCTGGGTGTCCATGCTGGATCCTCCGTAGACCGGAATGACTTTTACCGTCGGCAGGTCTTTGGCAAAATTTTGCATCTCCCTGGTGATCTGCAGGCAGAGCTCACGCGTTGGGCAAAGGATCAGGGCCTGTACATGATCAGATTTGAGATCCAGGTTGTTGAGAATGGGAATACCGAAGGCTCCGGTCTTACCTGTCCCGGTCTGAGCCCTTCCAATTAAATCCTGTTTAGATGTTATAATCTGGGGAATGGCCTTGGCCTGAATAGAGGTGGGTTGCTCAAATCCCATCTCGCTAAGCGCGCTAAGGACTTCCTTTTTGAGGCCCATCTGTTGAAACGTCATCATAAAATCTGCATAACAATGGCTAACGATTAGCCATATTGGGCGCGAAGGTACTCATAATAAGTTAAGCATTAAGCGCTTAGGGAATGATTAACAGCGTATCCGGGTGAATGGGGAAATGTTTAAATGTGTAATGGTTTAAGGATTTGGCAGATAGTACTGGTGGGCACAGCGTTTAGAAAGTTTAGTTTTGGGCCCGTACAGGCCATACGCTAAACAGATGGCCCGCAGGGCGCATCGCTAAACACTATCTCGGATCATCCTCCATTGCTGCCTGAATTTTTTCATTCGCCAGTTTCGTATCATCGGCATCTCCTGTTAAAGGACTACTCATCTGCCTATTTGAAATAAGCAGACTGATACTGATGGGAAAATGATCAGAGCCTACATCCTTTTCTACTTTCATTCCTATCAGGTCAAAATGTCCACTTACAAAAAAATGGTCGAGAGGCCAACGGAGAAAAGGATATCTGGCGTGAAAGGTACTGTATAAACCACGACCTCTTCGCGGATCGAGCAAACCACTTATTTTGAGAAAGAGTTCAGTCGTATAACTCCATGCTACATCATTTAAGTCACCAATCACAAGACAAGGACCTGTTTCCTTTTTAGTCATTTTCCCCACCATGAGTATTTCGGCATCGCGGTCCGTGCTATATGCATTCTCCTGAGGTACCGGTGGTGAGGGATGAAGGCCGAAAATTTTAATCGAATGATGATGAAAGGCTACTTCGGCCACGATGGATGGAATTTCCTTGTCTATCAGATAGTTTATCTGTTGACGGAGGATAGGCCATTTACTATAAAACAATAACCCATACGTATTGTCGAGCGGTAGCTCAATAGCATAGGGGAAATCCTGGCGCAATATTTTCACTCCTTCCAGCCAATCATTGTTGGTTTCGAGCAAAAATATAATATCGGGATTTTTGCGCTGAACTAATTGCAGCACTTTGTCATACTGTTGATTGTCCTGAAATACATTACTGACCAATACATTGAAGATGGGGCTGTCGGCTGTTGTTGCAGCATTCTGAATCATCTTTTTACCTAAAGGACTGAATGGAAGTATCAGCACCAGGAGGTGAACAAGGCATCCTAATAAGATGGCAAACAAAAGGTAGTCATACCATGCAGGTCCCTTAAACACATAGAACAACCAGAAAAAGCAAAGCACTACAATGATTGAAAATTTTTGAAGGCGCGGGTAATCAAATATCCTGACAATCCAAATGTCCTTTTTCCAAAGCGGCAACAGAACTGTAATCATCAGGATGACGGAAAAAATATAGAGAAGAATTCGTAGTATCAACATTTGATAAATTATTAATCTGTTTCAAATCAAAACTCTAAAGATTCGCTGATGTCAACTAAGGGTTAAAATCATGGTGCTGATTGCACGACTCCAAGATACAGCAAATCAATATCAGCTATTGACTTTAATTAGCACAGCCTATTTCTATAGATCAAGGTTTAGTGATTTATAAAAGGGTTCGACTGGTATTGCTGGTGGTTACAGTGTTTAGAAGGTTTAGTTTTTGACCCGTACGGGCCATACGCTAAATAGATGGCGCGTAGGGCTCATCGCTAAACACTGTTTCTCGTTTTTCAGAAAATGGAAGAAAACA
>JBBRDL010000071.1:0-20792 GCA_038203965.1 Chitinophagales bacterium
ATTTGGATAGATCAACTTCAAGTCCCCTTTTAGGGGATTTAGGGACAGAAAGGCAGAACGGCGGAAAGGACTATAAAGTCAGTCAACTCTTAAAAAATCAAAACAATAAAGGCGTTATCAAGTTATATTTAGTTGAAACCATATTTAAAAAAATTAAACTCAAAACATGAAAAGATCAGCAACAGCCAACTGGAAAGGCTCAGGAAAAGAAGGAAGCGGAACGATGACCACCCAATCAGGCCTTCTGAATACAGATCAATACAGCTATCGCACCCGTTTTGAAGACGGCATAGGCACCAACCCGGAAGAACTTGTCGCAGCAGCACATGCTGGATGTTTCTCTATGAAACTCAGTTTTGTCCTTGGTGCAGCAGGCTTTACACCCTTATCAATTGATACCAAATGTTTCATCACATTGGATGGAGGTGCCATTACCGAAAGTCACCTCGCTGTGACAGCTACTGTCCCAGGCATTGATGATGCTACCTTTCAGAAATGTGCGGCTGAAGCAAAGGCAACCTGTCCAATCAGCAAATCTTTAAATACAAATATTACACTCGAAGCGAGCCTTGTGTAAATGAAAAATGATGCTTCGACACATTCGACAAGCTCAGTGCGGCGCTACGCTCAGCAACCAAGAAAATAAACGAAGTACCAAGAATGAAAAGCTTATCATTTCGCCCTCTAAAAGCGTATGTGGACAGGGAAAACTTGCCTCCCCGGGATTTGCATGCAAAAGGGTGCGCGTAAGGGCAAAACAGGGGGCGGGGGCAAAAAGAAGTTAAGAGTGAAAATGAAGAATCAAAAATTTGTAGCGGCGTCTTGCAGCCCCCTGATTGTGAATTGTGAATTGCGGTTGCTGAGCTGTAGCAAATGGTTGCGCGAGAGCATGTCAAAGCATGAATTGTGAATTGTGAGTCATTACGATCGCGTCAGTTGTCATCGCTAAGAAATGCTATGACAACCAATGAGAGACGCGAAAAATATTGCATTCAAGTCTTAAGCCTTGAACGAGCGGTTAAAGGGATACTATTGATTTTATAACGCATTATACAGCTCTCCATTGGAACAAAGCCTAGACAAAGAAGCATACATCCCGGGTCAATGCAACATTGGCCCGGAAGAGATCAGAAAGCGACAGCGCTTAGGGTATATTGGTCTTGCCATGATGATTGTATTTATCATCCTTGCTGAAACGTATCATGTCCAACAAATCTGGAAACTTGCGCTGTTTGCTCCTACGGTGTATGCATTATCAGGATTTGTACAAGCCAGATATAAGTTTTGTTTTGTATTTGGCTTTTTTGGTCTATTGAGTATGACTGGTAAAAGATCGCGGATTAAAGATGCAGATCAGCTCACCAAAGATCGTGCAATGGCATTTCGAATAGTAAGCCAGGTAGTTTTTGGAAGCTGCCTTATAACTCTGCTATACTATTTTCTTTCCTGAATATAAAGCTCAATATTTAAACATATCCCCCTTAATCCGCAGGAATAAAAATTCCCCTAGTAGCCCTGAGATGATCGGTGTATAAGGTCACAAACAACATAGAAGGCACCTGGTCGACCAATTGGATACGCCTCCTTTCATCTCCCATTGATTCAATTCCTGAATAGGAAATGATTCTGCCTAGTATATCTGTGAGCTGCACCTGAAGATCCCTGACACCCGCAGCATCATAGACAAAATCAATACTATGCTCATCCCTGTTATACCACAAGGCGAAGTCAGATAGTGGGTTCAATTGATCTACATCAGTCAGCATTATCACAATACAATCGGAATATGTACAGCCATAGGTCATATCCGTAAGCTCCACACAATAGCAACCCGAAGACTCAGGAACAAAACAGATATCTGTGCTCAGTGTATTCTGATCTGCACATTTTCTCCAAGAATACCTGAATCCACTTTCGAAAGGTGCACATAAGGTATCATCCTCAAAGGTGATAAACGGATCTATTGGAAATTGCTCAAAAATGGTTGCAATCGAATCATAGATGATTCCCTCACACGTTGCATCCTTCATCATCACCAATACATATTCAACAGGAGCAGATGGAGGACAATCCACATATTCAAAAACTGAATTTTCAATTCCGGCTACCGTATCGGTTGTCACCCCATTGGAAATGGCTACTGTCCATGGAGGAGTACCCGTCAGAAATACACTGAGTGTAACGCATGTATCGCACAATGGCTGGGTACAACAAAAATAAGACTCCGGTACAGGGTAGACACATACCGTATCTATGCTGGTTGACATACATTCATCGGCTTCCAATTGCAGCTTGATTTCGTAACAACCAGGTGCATCAAAATTCACCCATATTGAATCAGCACCCGCATAGATTAATGTTGTATTCGTATCAATTATTATTTCCCAATCTCCTCCTGTGATCAGAGAATCGCTGCTTGTGAAATAAAACAAAACCGAATCGATCCCGCAGATAGAATCAGGCCCGTGTATTGCACTCTCGAGAAGACACACCTTATACGCCCTGCAAACAGTGTCGATATCGAAACCATTGGTCGTAATCACACATACACAACCTGTATCATCCACCGTAATGCACTGTGTCGAATCCGGCAATGGAGTGCCATCACAGGTGTACCATTTATACAATTGAGCCGTATCTGAAACACAGAGCTGATCCCCCACAAGTATTAACGAAGGATTACAGTCCAGGTATTGAAGGTCAATCGTGATAAGTGAATCACAACCCGTAGGCGGGATGATGACAAATGTCCCTGAGGGATTGGATTCATCAAAAATATGGCCCAACACTTCTATACTGTATCCATCACCCATGCAGCCGACATACGAAATAATGCCTTGTCCCGGAGGTTCAAAGATCAGCTCGATGGATACAACAGAATCACAACCATTCTGATTGATCAGTGTGTCCGTACCATTTGGATTTAGTTCATCATACAGGATAGAATCAACCACAACAGAATATCCATCACCCTCACACCCTGAATATAACTCGTATCCGAAAGTAACCGGATAAAAAATACAAATTATAGTGAGGATCGAGTCGCAACCATTGCTACCAGTCAACACTTCTGTGCCGAATGGATTCGATTCGTTGTAGATGACATCATTGACTTGTTGTTCAAATCCATCACCTTCACATCCTTCATAAACGAAAGAGCCGGAGGTCATAGGTAAATACAATAAGTCTATAAGTACAAGTGAATCACATCCATTTATGGTTTCCAGCAGTTCTGTTCCTGTTGGGTTTGCTTCGTTATACCTCGTATCGTTGACAATAATGCTATACCCATCTCCCGTACATCCTGTATACGTAACGTATACAATGACCGGATCAAATGTGCTGATAGCAATATATAGAATGGAGTCACACCCATTGATAGATTCACCATAAAGGGTATCGACCCAATTTCCTTCACGATAATACATCCCATTGATTTCAATGGAATCACCAGCACATATTATTTCTTCTAAAAATCCATCTGAAGTAGGTTTGACATCAACCAAGACCATACACGTATCAGGTTCCTCTAATGGAATACGGACTATAACTAGCAGTGTACAAATACCTGGAGACGTAAAACAAGCCACATGCGGATTGGCTTGTGTTTCGTTCGTGATCGTGCCACAACTATTTGACCAGGTATATTCAGTACCGGGAGGATCTGCAACTAGGTAAAAAACCGGGCCGCATTGATTCACACATACCTCATCCGGTGCAAAGATGCATTGCGCTTTCAGATGCGATGCTACAAATAAAAAGCAGCATATAGTGACTAACTTTTGGTACCTCATTAGAGCCCACAAGATAACAAATATTAAATATATGTAATATGATATAAATTCCACCAGTATTCCCCTGTCCTAAAACTGGAAATAAATGAATGAACTGGTGCTTTCCTGGCTCAAGGCCAATGCAAACAACATCAGCGCCCATACGATAGCCAGAAACCACCATGGGATTTTCTGCGCCAATTGTACTACGGAGGAGTTTCTCATCCACCAATGCGCTATGACCATCAGGGTGATAATCACTGAAACTTTGATGATGGCCAGTGTGGTCAATAATGGTTCGGCATCCTGCGCCATTCCAAACATGGAGCCTAACATAGTCCACGCCTGGGAAAATGTCCCTGCCCTGAAAAATACCCAGGTGACATTGATTAAGAAAAAAGTAAATAAAGCATACACAAAGAGCAGTGATGTATTACTACCCGTCATCCCTGCTGTCACTATACTTTGGTCCTGTGTACCCGGTTTTCGAGTCAATTTGTCCTTTATAAATTTTTCAACCCATAGATAAAATCCGTGTAGTCCGCCCCACACGACAAATGTCCAGTTAGCCCCATGCCATAATCCCCCAAGGAGCATGGTGATCATCAGGTTGATATACGTATTGAGTTCACCTTTCCGATTACCGCCGAGGGGTATGTACAAATAGTCCCTGAGCCAGGCCGAAAGTGTAATATGCCACCTTCGCCAGAAATCAGAGAAACCAATCGCAGCATATGGATATTTAAAATTTTCAGGTAATACAAATCCTAGGCATAACGCGGCACCAATAGCACACGTTGAATACCCCCCAAAATCAAAAAAGATCTGACCTGAAAAGGCAAGCACACCCATCCATGCATCTATTGAAGGTAAAGCGCCTGTAAAACCAAATACATCATTGGCTGTTCCCGCCAGCTGTCCATCGGCAAGTACCACTTTCATAAACAGGCCAAGCGTCAATAATAAGAGCCCTTCTGTCATCTGTTTCATCGTTGCACTGCGGGGTGTTTCAAATTGTGGCACAAGTTGTGGCGGCCTTACAATAGGTCCTGCGACCAGATGAGGAAAGAAGGTAACGAAAAGAGAGAAGTCAAGCATTGATTTGACTGGCTCGCTCCTTTTATGATACATATCGATGGTGTAACACAGGGTGGTAAACGTATAAAAAGATATACCTGCAGGAAGAATAATATTGGGTGCCGCAGGACTAAATTCAATTCCAACAAGATTGACTAATGACACAAAATTTTCCAGCAGAAATGCACCATATTTAAAAAAGCATAACATGCCAAGATTTCCGATAAGACTGAGGACTAGCAGCAACCGCTTTTTAGTCACATGTTGCTGCTTATATAAAGCACGTCCCACAAAATAATCCACGACCGTGGACAACCAGAGCAGTAAAATGAAAGGTGGATTCCATGCGGCATAAAACACATAACTCGCCAGCAGGAGGTTAATCTTCTTTGCACGCCATGAGATCGGAAGATTATGCAGCAAAAGGACGATGAGAAAAAAAGCTATGAAGGTGTAGGAGTTGAATACCATTTAGGATGTGTATGTTGGGTGAGGAACTTAATGGCTTATGAGGTTATGGGTTTATAGGCTTATCGTATTAAATATTGGTCATGTTGGGGAAGGTCCAGCCTTTCTGCTGGAGTTGACGGATCAGGTGTTTTGTATAATCGACAGCATCTGATAGCATCAAGTGTGAAAACTCAGGGCATATATATTGACTAGTTTCAGGATAATCCTGAAAGTGAATTCCATTACATCCGGTGACTTCCAGCATTTTCTCCCAATACTGATCACGAGGGAATGCTCTTCCTTCCCCTTGCAGCATCGGACCACTGGAAGGCGTACGCACGAACATCACTTTGCCTCCGCGGGACTGAATTTTATCGGTCGCTGCTTTTACGGTCTGGAGTATCGAATCAAGAGGTGCGCCATTGACAGGAGGCTTTTTATTCATGCTGGCAAACAAGGCCCAAATAGAGCGCTGCTTGTTGATCTGTGCCGTGTCAGCAAGAAACAAGGGCCCCATATATTCCTGTCGGCTGAATTTGACACGATCAAAATCACGTGGAAAAATCGGGCCCGTCATAACACCTTCTCTGCTGGGTATTTCCCATTGGTCCATGAGTGCGTTGAGTGATATATCCTCTCTGTCCAGAAATACAAAGGTGGATTCAAGATATTTATTTAAGACAAAACTTACACGCTGTGCCGGCGTAATCTCATGGTAATACGTAAGCGCTTTATCAGGCCTGAAACGGTTGCCAGGATTGGTGGAAAAAAATAATCCTTCCGTCACATCGATAATCAGTTTTCCTTTAAATCTGGAATCTTCAGCCAGGTCATATAAAACGGGTAATGGTGTGCTACCCACACATGCCAGCTGCACAGGGTCATCCCCCGTAATGGATTTCCATGTATCAATATCCAGGTCAAATTTGATCCGTGAAGAACCTATAAAAACAGTTGATCTGTCAGAAGGATGGTACACCTTGTTCCTATGATAAGCCCATAGTGGCCCGTCATCATCATAGGAAATATTGACTCCCTGGCTGCGCTGATAAAATTCCCAGGCGAGCAACCCCAGGACAAATAGCAATACTGCGGCGATTGCCGGCCGCTGAAGTGGTGTGGTGGACATTGGTTTCGTTTTATGGCGATTATACTAATCATCCGAAAGATCAGAAATTATCTTAGCTTCACACAACTCTATCAAAATATATGAAATATTCATCGAAAAAAGAATATCTGCTTATCTGATTATATCCATTGGCAAAATTTTGGTGCAAATAGAGTTAAAAAATAATAAGCGGTACTTCCTCCTTCTTTCCATCTGATATCATAATCAATATCTTTATAGTGTGTTTCGTGTTTCCTGAAATCACAAGCTGTTGAATTCTGAGGGAAATAAAATCACAAATATGATTCTACCTTTTACGAAAAACGAAAAATCACTTACCCTTGGAGTCGAAATGGAAATCCAGCTTTTGGATCCTAAAACACTACGTCTTACACCAAAAGCTCCGGATATCCTGAAAATGATCCACCATGAACAGCTAACTAAAGAAATGTTTCGCAGCACCCTTGAACTGATCACTGGTGTATGCCCGACAGTACATGAAGTCAGTAAAGATCTGTGCTATACTTTAAAAGAAGTCATAGTAGCTTGTAATGCAAAAGGAATCCTGCTGGCAGGAACCGGGACCCATCCGGCAGCCGATTATAATAACAGGATACTCAGTGCGCCCACTCGTTATCACGAATTACTGGACAGGAATCAATGGCTTATTCGCAGAATGGCTGTGTATGGACTCCATGTCCATATCGGAATGCATGATGGTGACGCTTGCATTCGATTCAATAATTTCTTTCTGCATTTTATTCCTCATATGATCGCACTTTCCGCAAGTTCACCTTTCTGGAGAGGCACCGATACCGGTCTTGCGGCATGTCGTCCTACCACCTATGAAGCCCATCCTACGTCAGGCCTTCCTGTCATCGTGGAAAATTGGAATGAATTTAATGCACTCTATGCTCTCCTTCTGAAAACAGAGTCCATACATAGTATGAAAGATATCTGGTGGGATATGAGGCCCAGCCCAGGTTATGGAACCCTTGAAATAAGAATATGTGACGGCCCAGCCACCATGCTTGAACTAGAGAGCATAGTAGCATTTATACATCTGCTTGCGCATTGGTATCAGGATCATGCAGAGGAATTTGCTGCCAAGAATAACCTTAAACCCTTAGAATGGGTATTACGTGAAAATAAATGGAGGGCGATCCGTTATGGTACTGATGCCGAAATCATAAGCCATGAGACACTGGACAGGATTAAAATAGCGGACCATATTTTTTATTGGCTTGAAAAACTAAATCCCTACATCGTGAAACTTGGCTATGAGAAATATGCAAAATGTATTCAGGATATTATATTAAAAGGCAATAGTTCCACCAGGCAACGTAGGGTTTATAAAAGCAGGGAAGACGTTTTTGATGTAATCCGGCACAATATTGCCGAATTCAAACAAGGGGAGCCTATTTGGGTTTAGGTCAGCATTTACCCCTATTGTTTTACGCCTTGATCGATTCAAAATGTACTTTGCTATATTCACTTCAGGCTAATAGCATGGTTTGAAATATATAGGTAACTGCCCCCGCCAGAAAACCAATCAATGCCAGCCAGGAAATATTTTTTAGGTACCAGATGAAATTAATTTTCTCTATGCCCATCGCAGCGACACCTGCAGCAGAGCCAATGATCAGCATACTTCCACCTGTCCCAGCACAGTAAGCAAGAAAAAGCCAGAAATAATGGTCCGCATGATATAAGTCCATACTGTACATCCCCATAGAAGCTGCCACCAAAGGCACATTGTCAATGATAGCGGACAACACTCCGATAGACATGACCACTAGGTTGATATTACCTATATGTTCATCCAACATCTGCGCCAAAACGGCGAGAATGCCCGTGTGCTGAAGGACACCAATGGATAATAAAATACCAAGAAAAAACAGGATACTAGGCATATCGATTTTTTGCAATGCATACAGCACCGAAAATTTATCCTTCTCCGTTTCATCTTTTTTGGAATGGATGATCTCCGTAATAATCCACATGACCCCAAGGGAACCAAGTATACCCATATAAGGTGGTAAGTGTGTGATCGATTTAAACACAGGGACAAAAATGAGCGACATCACCCCGACTGTAAAAACAATATTTCGCTCTTGCGGCGTAGATTGCATTTTTGATTGCACCATGACCGGAGCTGCTTCCAACTGGCCTTTCATTTTATAGCTCAGGATACCTAACGGTAATACAATAGAAACAATGCTGGGGACGATCAGATGAGAAATGGTCGCTCCTGTTGTGACTTGCCCTCCAATCCATAACATCGTAGTAGTCACATCTCCAATCGGTGACCACGCTCCTCCTGCATTAGCAGCGACGACAACAATAGATGCAAATACCAATCGATTATGCCCGGGAGGAAGAAATTTTCTCAGCAGGGACACCATCACGATGGTCGTCGTCAGGTTGTCAAGGACAGCGGAAAGGAAAAAAGAAAGTGTGGCTATGATCCACATCAACTTCCTTTTGTCCCTTGTTTTGATTTTGGCCGTAATAATTTCAAACCCATCGTGCGTATCAATGAGCTCAACAATGGTCATAGCGCCCATCAGGAAAAATAGAATACCTGATATCTCTCCGACATGCTCAGCAAGCTCATGAGAAACGATATGGTGATCCTGTTGGATGAAGGCATATATGGTCCAGCATACCACACCGGTCAGAAGCGCTGTGGCCGCTTTATTGATTCCAATGGCATGTTCCCCGGCTATCGCTAGGTACCCAACGATAAAGACGATGACGATTATTGTGATCATGCAAGGATGCGTTTATGAATACTGAACCAGTGGCTGGTCAATTGTGATGCACAATGTATAAAGACTGTTCTGGCTTTAAATGATTGGCATCACTCTTTGCCGGAGTAATTCCTCTGCTTCCTGTTGACTACTAAACGTATTATCAATATTCACAAGGTTGTCAGCCAGTTTGTCAAAGCGTTTGTTCATGACCCAGAAGAAAATATGCAGGTAATGAATCCCGTCAAAGATGAAGGTTTTGTTCTTTTTGAAATTTTCTTTGTTCTTTAAAAATGTATCAGGAATTTCTGTGTAGTGCAAGGCAGGATTGAGGTGATGGATAGAGTGATACCCATCATTCCAACAGTTTTGGTTGTACACATTATTGATACAATTGAAGACACTGCTGAAATGTCCATCCGGATCTCTTTTATCGATAAAACAATGTTGGGTCCAGTTGCCCATCATCATGATAAATCGTGCATAGATGACCGGCACGATAAAGATCATCAATGTGGCTTTGAAATTGACAAAACTCATCAGCACGCAGAAAGCATAAAAGGCAAGTTCCCCGGCGGTGAAACGCACATATACCTTTTTCCTTTTTCGTTGAAAGAGATACATAAACGTATCGACAATTCCCATAACGAGAAAACGACCCAGGTATTTAAGAAAATCTACGGGGCTGTCGCGTCTGTATTTTAAGGTGCTACTCGCATCATCTTCCATATTGTTTTCAACATGGTGCATGACAATATGGTGAGCGAAATACGTTTCCGGAGTATGCCCGAAAAAAGGACAAACAATCCAGGTCACATATTTATGAATCCACATGTATTCCTTCTTAAACATATTTCGATGACACATGCAATGGAACATTAATCCAAAACGCCCCTTAAAGTAGGATTGTGAAACGTATGCATAAGGAATAAACACTAGCCACCAGATGAATCCCTGGAATAGCGGAGTAAACAACAGGATAGCCCAGGGTATGACTACAAGGTGTATCCTGGTCAGCAGGTGAATAAAAGGAAGATCCCTCTCATCAAGCATATACTTAAGCCAGAATGATTCATACCTGGTAAAACTTTCTTTGGGTTGATATTGGGGATCGGTGATCGTGCTTAATACCTTCATACTGCGAATGAACCTTTTATATGGAAATAAATTGCGTTATATAACTACCTATGGTCAGATTGAACACCGGACTTTTTCGTATTTGGTCGCGCAATTTACGCATTTTTCCGGCAAACGGATTGCTGGTTTCAAGGGGATTCTAGTGTTTTGGGGGAGGAACTGGTGTATCAAACAACTTTTCCTTTTTAAAACTATACACGATGCCAAAAAAGGAAACACTGGTGGAGATCAGATAAAATAAAAACCCGATGGCCACCGCTTTTTCTGCATGAATGGCCAAATACTGCGAACCATATAAAAAGGTGAGCTCCCGTGCCCCTGCACCACCAATCGTAATCGGGATCATCGCCACAAGGGATGAAATCAGAAAGAGGATGAGATAGTCTGCCCAGTGCAATCCCTGTCCAAGGGCAATCACCAGTCCCAGCGTAGCAATAGCTTGCGAACCCTGAACACCGATAGACTGCGCGGACGTTTTCAACCAGATGGTGATTCCTTTTATGCCAACCCATCGAAAAATACCCCAGCCGATCAGAAAACTCAACAACAATACAGGGATGACAAGTAGCCAATACTTTTGAATCTCTGGTATCCAAAGCAACAGAATAACACTCAGCTGACCAAGCGCTATAAGTCCGGAAATCCTGTCGATGAGCGTAATTGTTACGATCCGCTTGAATGGACGGGCGAATCGTTCCATCAACACCTTAATCTTATATCCATCACCACTGATACCTCCGGGCAAAAGCAAATTGTAATACATGCAAAGCCAATACAACCGCAGGTTTTCACGGGTCGTCAAATTGATGTTTTCTGTCCTGAGCAATAGATTGAAACGAAAGGCTGAAATGATCTTGGACAAAATAAACCAAACGATGGCCCATATGACCCATAAGGGATTGGCCTCGCTTACTACCTCCAGCAGAAGGCGTTCATCAATTTTACGAAAGATCAAAGCAATAATAGCCGCAGATATCGCCAGCTTGAGTATTGTTTTGACAGGGCCAGGAATATTAATCCTGGGAATCTTGAATTTCATGCTTTGCTTTTGGAGGGCGAAAATTAAGCAACTGAAAAGGATTAAGCCCTGTTTATCTTTTTAACCTCCAAATCAGGGCTTAGGACGCATCAGAGCAAGATACATTCCGTTCTGTCGCATAATCGAATCAACCTGGATTCCCTGAAAATCAGGATATAGCTGTCTATCTACAAGGTATAATGCTGAATGATCAGCGACCGTATCTGTCCTATGTATAATCTGATCCGTAAAAGCAGATGCATAAAACCCTGCTACCTCGTTCGTATTCGTCTGTCCATATATATACCATGTTTGATCCCCATGTCTTATAGCAGCCTGCAGACATGTTTCCCGACTTATATTCTTGGTATGACCAACCTTTCTCAACGGTAATACCACGAGATTAAATAGCGAACGAATGACTAAAAGGGATATCGCAAACCACAAAAATGTTCGCTTGCTATCCCAAAGCAGACAAAAATAAGTGGTCGTCAAAACGATCGCACCTCCTATCCAAATCAACCAAATCCCCGGCAATGCGCTGACATCCGCAGATACAGGCATTCCAATCACAACGATACACCCCACAGCTGTCATCCCAATAAAAATGGCACGCAAGACTTTCCACCAACGGGCATTGAGCTGACGAGACTCCTGCAGTACAAAATATCCAACCAGGTTGAACATCGGAATGAACATCAACACATACCGTGGAAGCACCTGAACCGACAGCCAATACACAGGAAGGTTGGCGACCAACATCCAGAAATTAAAGCGCACAAATTCATCGCTTTTGATCCATTGCATACATCTTGGATGAAACACCAACAGAAGCAGCAATGACCAAGGCAGAAAATGATAGAATTGTTCAAACGGAAAAATGAAAAAATGTGTAATCGTCTTCCAGAGGCCATGATGTGTACCCGTCCGTTGCATGGACTGATCGAGCAGAATGCTAAAGACCTGATCAAGGTTTACCTGTGAGGCGTAGCATGCGTAATACCCTATCACCGGCAACAGGCCAATGGCAATGCCAATCCAATGATCTGCTGTAAATAATTTTTTCTTCAGGACGCCATGGAGCTGCAAGGCGGTAATCACTGATATGCCTTGAAAAACTACAGCTGGCAATCCTTTGAGCAGAAAAGCAACAGAAAAAAGGAGATAGGAAATGACAAACAACATCCTCCAGCGTTGCGCTTTAGCCATAGTGTAGAGGATCATAAAATTAATGTAGATGATCCATGAAAAACAAATATCAATCAGCCCCAGCATACTATCCCAGAAAAGAATTCTTCCACTCGTCAATAACATCAAGGCCATGGTGAGCCCAGTGAGCTTATCGATCTGCCTGCTGATAAAATAATAAACCGTCCATGCAAATAGCGCCAGGAAGATCAGCGTAGTCATGCGGGTCGGCCACTCACCGAAATATCCAAACAATTCAGACATCAGATAAATAAACCAATTGTATAAAGGAGGTTTGTTAAAGTACTCAACACCATAAAGTGTCGGGACGATAAAGTTTCCGGAAAGTTTCATCTCCAGGGCCACCAGAGCCCGGATAGCTTCATCGCCTATAAAAGCCATCAGGCCCAGATTGAGCAGAAAAGCAGGGAGGCACAACACCACAGCCAATACTTTCAAATGGCTCACCGAAAGATTAAGGATGAATTGTTTGAATGCCTTAGCCATAATCGTTGTCTGTTGCAGGAGCAAAGATGCCATTTAAGTTATTGTTCCCAACCTTAATAGCTCAAAAGAAACAGGTCTTTTCATTTGCTGAGTAGGAAAACTAGATTATTTTAGCACAAACTCTAACCTCATGGAATCCTACGAACAATCAACTCCTTCGCTGCAAATTGATTCAACCAGCATTTTGTACCTGCGTGAAACTGCCAAATGGGCCAAATTTTTGTCCATCATTGGTTTTATTATGTGCGGTTTATTAGCTGTACTTGCCTTTTTTATAGGCAGCATCATGGCATCCCTTTCACCTCTTGGCGATTTGGATGGTAGCGGCACTTATTCCTCCTCTTCGGTCTTTGGAGGCAGATTTGTGACCATCTTATACTTAATCATTGCAGTGGTCTATCTTATGCCTTGTCTGTACCTGTACAGGTTTACTGAGAAAATGCAGCTTGCACTTGCCTCAAATGATCAGGCATTCCTTACCTCATCATTTTCCAATTTGAAATCTTTATTTAAGTTCATGGGTATCCTTATGATCATCATGCTTTGCGTGTATGCACTTGTGATCCTGATTGCCCTATTTTCACTTGCGGCAATCTTTTAATTTCAAAAACAATGATGCGCCTTCTGGCTAAAAACATGTTTCTGCCAGATAGTATATTTCCACCTGATATTTGATTCAAAAAGTACGTATTAAAATAAATAGTAGGATATTTTCCGCCCAGGTGTTAAAACAAAAATTCTTTTTTATATTTGACGGTCACTAAAGTTTTCTTCCCGAGGTTTTATATTGATAGTTTTCCCTGTTCAAGGGCATACTATGCCGAATACCACCACATACGGCTGCCTTTTGTATTTTCTAACCAAATCAATATGTACAATGAAAAACCTTCTTTTCACCCTATTCCTGCTGACTTGGGCTAACATCTCCCTCCAGGCCCAATCTGATTATAAGCAGTGGGAGACACATCGATTCAAAGTCAAAATGGGTCATAATGAAGACTTTGAAAAGGGGTTAGCTGCCCACAACAAAAAATACCATAATGCGGGTCCCTACAAAACCGGAATTTTCGATATTAACACCGGGCCCAATTCAGGCGAATATGAATTGGTTATGGGGCCTATGACGTTTACACAGATGGAAGGTCGCCCGTCCGGCAAAGACCATGATGCAGACTGGGCAAAAGTCCTTGAGCATGTTGAGTCTGTAGGTGAGGCAATATTTTGGAGAGCTGATAAAGATATCCTATATGCCCCTGCAGGATCCGACGCATTTACTTCAATGCGATGGAGATATAGTACGATCCGCCCTGACCAGCGTGACCGCTTTACTGATCTGATGAAGCAAGTAGTAAACGTTTTTGAAACCAAAAAACTGGGGGCTGGATTTACAGCCTACTGGAGATATGGAGCTTCACAAGGTCCGCATGTTTGTACTGAACTGAGTATGCCTGGTTTGAAATATTTAGATCAGGCAGACACTTGGGTGAAGGACTTTGAAGAGGTAAATGGAGAGGGATCATATGACCGTTACATTGAGGACATTAACCTGTGTGTAGACAGGACCAAAACCTATGATGAACTCGTTACATTCAGGCCCGATCTCAGCAGTGACTATTAAATGATGTAATTGTATTAAAGTAATTAAATCAGACAATTGAAGCCGGGGGATATCCTCCGGCTTTATTATTTTTCACATTTCGCAACTATTAGCAGTTGGCTGTGTTACATCAACTAAGGACGACCCTCCCCGGCATTTTAGCTGACCACCAGGAGATACCAAATATCTATGCTCATCTGGTGTATTATTTTCTAACCATTTAATTCGTATTCGAATGAAAACGTCGTTCTTTTTTTCTATTGCAGTAATGATTGCCATTATTGCATTTCCTTCCTGTAATGCAAGTAATCAAACAAAAGGGGCTGTCATAGGAGCATCTGCAGGAGCTGCAGCAGGAGCTATACTGGGCAAAGACAACAAAGCAGTAGCCATTATCCTGGGGGCCGCAGTTGGAGGAGTAGCCGGTGGACTGATAGGTAACTACATGGATCAGCAGGCTGAGAAGATCCAAGCGGATCTGGAAGGAGCAAACATAGAGCGAGTAGGCGAAGGTATTTTAATTACGTTTGATTCCGGAATTCTGTTTGATATTGAATCTTCTGCTTTAAAAGCTGAAACAAAGCAGAATCTAAATAAATTGTCCGAAACACTTAACAAATATGATGAGACCGAAATTCGTGTTCTCGGTCATACAGACAATACCGGAACAGAGAAATACAATGCAGCACTATCCAAACAAAGAGCCGCATCAGTCAACTCCTATCTTGTTACCAAACAAGTAACTCCTTCACGATTGACTGCTATCGGATATGGTGAGCTTGATCCTATTGCCACAAATGAGACTGTCGAAGGAAGGGAATTAAACCGTCGTGTAGAGATCGTGATTGTAGCGGATAAGAAATTACAACGTGCTGCAAAGAAAGGTGACCTTTCAGGGGAATAATAGAACATTCCCGGACAATCCATTGCTCCTTATACAGGCAAAGGATAGGATAGGTTAATTTTCAAAACATTGCAACAACTATAAAAACTAAAAAAAATGAAACAAACCGTAGGCATTATCTTACTCATCGCAGCGCTGGCTCTTGGGTACTTGGGATTTGACAAGATGCAAAACAGCAAAGCCGGTATTAAAATCGGTGATCTTGAAATATCTGCTACAGACAAAACATCAAATGAATCAGCGTATTTACTTATGGGTCTTGGCGCGGTATGCCTCCTCGGAGGTATTGTCTTGATATCACGAGGTAAAAGCTGATCACAAGCAAATTCAATGTCACGCATTGAATCAACCAAAAGGGAATGGCTCACTGCCATTCCCTTTTTTTGTGCATTTCTTCCCCGGGTATTTCATTCATGCCACTATGGAGCAATATAGGCAGTTTCGCTGCTGTCGTTAAAATGCATCTCAATGAATGGCCTTAAATAGACACCCTCAGGTAGTTTTTTGCGTTTCAGCTTGCCCTATGGATGGAGCTACCTTAAGCATTGAACCAATTAGAATTCCTATTTTCACACCCTGACAAATCTAATGCCTGAACAAAGCACAATGCACGCATGACCATTTTGCCGGAGACAAAAAAACTGCATCGTGCCTGGAGTATGTATGACTGGTCAAACTCAGCATACAATCTGGTCATTACAGCTACAATCTTTCCCATGTATTTTATCGCTGTCTCCAGTGACAAGGATGATGCCACGGTTGACAATGTTTCTTTTTTCGGATGGGAAGCCATCAACAGTTCGATGCTCAATTATGCACTGGCCTTTGCCTACTTAATCGTTGCCCTGCTTTCTCCTATCCTATCCTCCATTGCAGATTACCAGGGAACGAAAAAAAGATTTATGAAAATCTTTACGTATATGGGCGCCATCGCTTGTTGCGGTTTGTTTTTCTTCGACGCCACCAACATTGAATATGGTATTATTCTGGCTGTCATTGCGGCTATTGGCTACAGCGGAGGTATTGTCTTCTACAATGCCTACCTGCCTGAAATTGCTGAAGAAAAGTACCATGACAAATTAAGTGCTACAGGCTTTGCTTATGGATATGTGGGAAGTGTGATCCTTCAATTGATATGTATTGTATTTGTCCAAACGTTTGAAGATCGCGCGTTTGCAGCCAGGCTTTCCTTTCTGATGGTAGGATTGTGGTGGATTGTTTTCGCACAGATCCCATTTAAAATGCTCCCTAAAGGAAGACCTAACAGGGGGGATACCCGTCATAATATCGTTTACAATGGATTTCATGAATTGAGAAATGTGTACCATCAACTGAAGACCTTGCCGCTCCTTAAGATTTATCTGGTTGCCTTCTTCTTTTACAGTATGGGTGTGCAGACGGTAATGCTGGCCGCCGCAGAATTTGCTGTCAAAGAAATCAAAAAAGAGGTTGACGGCATCCGGGTTCCGCTCGGTGATACTGAATTGATTTCGATTATTATTATCATCCAGCTGGTGGCCATTGCAGGGGCTATGCTTATGGCCAGACTATCCCGATGGATCGGAAACATTAACGTATTGATAATAACGGTACTGTTATGGATAGGAATATGTATAGCTGCCTATTTCACCTATTCGGATATTCAATTTTATCTTCTTGCCGCATTGGTCGGCCTGGTGATGGGTGGTATCCAATCTATCAGCCGTTCTACGTATTCCAAAATAATGCCTCAGACAAAAGATACAGCTTCCTTTTTTAGTTTTTATAATGTCGCCGAAAAAGTAGCGATGTCGATAGGTCTCTTTTCCTTTGGATTGATAGAGCAACTTACAGGCAACATGCGTAACTCTGTTTTTGCACTTGCTGCCTTTTTTGTCATGGGCTTCCTACTTTTGTTACGAACAGAATGGAGGCGTAAGAAGACAGGACTTGATCCACAGCTCATGAAAATCCAACAAGCCTGAACCATATGAAACGGACATCACAAACAGTTTGCCGATTTGTCGGTATCCTGATGGGTATGATTTCCCTTGGGCCCAAGTCTTAGCCCAGTGAAATAAGGCATCATATAGGTGCCATCAGAAGTTGATTCCATATCTGATAATGGCATAGTAACCAGATTAGGTTCTGACTCCCTGCCATCGAATATAATTCTTTGACATACATACTTTTATATTTATTGTCTTGCATAAATGTTTGATCGAAAACAGTATCTTGGTGCTTGGACCAGGCATGCCTATGATCGTTATCAATATTCTGATTTATTATCTGATTATTATTCCTTTATCACTATTACCCTTTCGGGTCCTATACCTATTTTCTGATTTTTTGTGTTTTGTACTATACCGACTCGTAGGTTATCGAACCAGGATAGTACGCCAAAACCTCGAAAATTCTTTTCCGGAAAAATCAAAAGCTGAAATCATAGTCATTGAAAATAGATTCTATGGGCATCTATGTGACGTCATCGTAGAAACTTTCAAATCGTTTACGATTTCCGAAAAAGAAATCCTGAAACGAATGGTTGTTGAAAATCCTGATCTGGCAAATAAATATTTTGAACAAGGCCGGAGTGTTTTACTTGGCGGGGGGCATTATAACAACTGGGAATGGATTGCCATCTCCATGGATCAACAGATCAGCCATCATACGTACGCGCTGTACACACCGCTTTCGAACAAATTTTTTGAATTCAAAATGCAACGGACCCGTAGCAAATTTGGATTAGGAATGATCCCAATCACGACGACAACTGCTTATTTCGAAGAAAATAAAAATAAGCTAACTGCTACAATTTTTGGCATCGACCAATCCCCGCGCAGACCCGATCGGTGTTACTGGATGAATTTCCTCAACCAGGACACTGCTGTCCTATTTGGTCTTGAGAAATATGCCAAAGCATATAACTATCCTGTACTCTTCACTGATATTGCTAAAACAAAAAGGGGCTATTATACAGTTCGCTTTTCGCTGATTACTGAACAACCCATGGATGAACCACATGGCATGATCATTGAAAACACCACAAGACTATTGGAAAAACAAATTATCGATTGCCCACAATACTGGCTCTGGACACACAAGCGGTGGAAGCACCAACGCAAGGAAATATAATCCTGGCATCGGAAATATTATTTTTTTTACACTTCATTAAAAAACGCCACACTGGCCCTGAAAAAATTGTTGACAAACTGACTATAAAACCTTAGCCTGCGCCCGTTGAGCACAACCATTTCTATACCGTTATATATATTTTTTCTACCTCATGAATTGTTAAGGGCCCTCTTTATGAGCTGGTTATTAAGTTCGCTTTTTACGCTCAAGAACATATTTGTTATATTCTTCATATATATACTTCTTGTAACCCACTGGAAATAATCTATTGTTTGTAAGGAAAGAATGTCATATATTAGTCGTCCCAAATAGAATGTTTTTGCATAACGCCCACAGCCCTTTTGTCTGTAGTGGTAAGTATTAAATTATTTACTAACTAAAAAAACCTAGAACCGACAGTAAAACCAACTCGTCATCACCCCATTGATCCGGAGTTCCTCTCCGAGGTCCACCCTCATATAAGAGGGATTTACAAGACACTATTTCCATAGAAAGGTCCTTGGTTTAAAAGGGTTTACGCAATAGTAATTCCATTTTATCACTGAATGCCTTCATTTGGAATGCGACATTATGGCATGTCTGTATAGTCAACGCTTAACAACGAAGGCTAATACAGCACGTCTATTCCTTTGAATCAAGCATAATACTCCCCCTTTGTTATGAACTCAATAAAACTCATTCTCCTCATGGCTATTACGGTCATCGGGTGCAAGAACGAATCTGATCATGCCACCCCAAAAATCGATTTAAACATATCTCCTGCAGGACTTGCAGACCCTGAAATTGACCTATCGATAACTACCCCGCAAACCCAGATTTATCCTATTCAAAACCGAACAGTAGAACCTTGTTTGTCAATTTCTTTTACAGATATTCCTTTTGGCCCGATAGAACCAGATATATGTGAATATATGGGCGTTTTGATGCTGGCCGGACCTAACGGTCCGGCAGGCTCCTTACGTATTCAGTACAGCCTGTGTGAAGCCAATGCTATACTCCCCTATCCAAGTACCACCTTGTTTAACTTTCTCACCAATGTGACCTCTGTATCTGTTGATGCCGGAGACTTCGGTCAGGATCCGGATAGTATTACATTGATCGCTTATAGCGGCTTGAATGCAACCGGATCGATCATCAGCTCCATGTCCTACTATATTCCAAGCGGGTATGCCGGTTGTGCAAACCTCGCAGTTTCAGGAGCCGGAATAAGGTCCGTTGAGATTTCTTCCGGGTATCCACATCCTAACAGTATTTATATTGATAATCTCCATTTCTGCCCCTCAACGGACGCCGACGGAGATGGCATACTCGATGAGGATGACAATTGTGTTTCTGTGCCGAATACCGGCCAGGAAAACTGCGATGGCGATACAGAAGGAGATGCATGCGATGAAGATGATGATAATGATTCCGTTGATGACGTCAACGATCTTTATCCATGTTCAAATACAGATCCAACGATCAACTTAGTGGGTATTAATTCAGGTGTGCCTAATATGGTGCTCCCAAACGGGAGTACTATGATGGACTTAATCCATGATTGCGCAGCCAACACTACCAGACATCGGGAATTTGTCATGTGCGTCACTGCCTATGCTCAAGCCTGGAAAGTAGCAGGCTATATCACAGGACTGCAGAAATCTGCAATCGTCGCTTGTGCTGTCGCCTCAAATTTGCCTTAATGGAAACTTCAGGGCGTCTCTAAAAGCCCTGCGAATATGACAGCACTACTAATATTGGCCATCACTGTGAGACTTTGTCACAGAGGTTCCAACTGTCTCGTGATCCCCTCGAAGGGAAACTCTTGCCTATTTACTGAAAAATGGAACGCATAGTTCGACTTCGCTCACTACACGGATGGTGCAGAACTATTAAATAAAAAAGTGGGCAGACTAATCCTGCTACTTTGATAGCAGAGAATCGCATGAGATCCTTTAACTGGTGGCTGTGAGCAGGAGCGTATTTAACAGAAATCATGGGCTCCCTGAGCCTGTCGAAGGGAAGAGAAAAGCATTTCTATCCGCCGCCTTTTCGCCCGCGAAAAGGGCGGCGAAAAAAGAGGGTCTTCGCTTTGTACCCTTCGGCAAGCTCAGGGACCCGGATGATTTTTAGATATCATACCCTCCATAAAGCGCAGGGACCCGGATGATTTTTAGATATCATACC
>JBBRDL010000072.1:0-20556 GCA_038203965.1 Chitinophagales bacterium
CCAAACATCCTGCCGATGATTATCTTGCACAGATTTCACCGGATGGAAAGCAGATTCATCTCAAAACGTTTGAAAAACGGAGACTGACCCTACATCCTAAACGTGACGAAACGCTAACGTAGACGAAGTGTACTAAGGTGCTCAGGCGTATGGTTTAAAGTGACAAATAAAAAGCCATGGTGTTGAAACCATGGCTTTTTATTTGGCGCCATTGAGCGTAGTCAATTATATTGATTTGACTTACTTTTTGGCAGGTGCGTCAGTATTCCATATGTCACGGATAGCTACATATTTGCCATCGCGCAACTCAAACAACGTCATGTATTTCCCGCTATGGATCACATTTCCATCCTTATCCTTTACTGTTGATGTTCCGGTCTCGGTAGCATAATTACCTGCTGCCCAGACACCAGTTGTGGCAAAAGAAACTGTTCCACCTGTTGTGTCAGTTTCCATTTCCTTTTTAATACCGGCTTTGATAGCATCCATGCCTACACGAGTGGGCTCATTGTCTGCCATACTTTCTGCATCGGCAGCATAGTATACGGCTACGCCATCCACGTTTTTGGCATTGCTGGCTACGCCATAGGCAGCTTCAAGTTCCATGATCTGAGTTTTGACAGAGTCCATATTGATTTCTGCAGCTTTTTCAGTTGTGGCGGCTGGTGCGCAGGCATTGAACATAAAAAGCGCTGGTGCAAGGAGGACCAGCAAGTAGTTGTGTTTTTTCATTTTTTCGTTTTGTTTGATTTAACTCGTAATTTATGCATTTTTTTTTATATATATAATTTTTTATTTCGAAAGGTGTCCTTTGCAAGCAAATCAAAGTGCCTTCCAAAAAGAAATCAGTTCAAATAAAAACGAATTGACAACATCAGTCCATGCGGAGCCAAAGTATCCGCTGCGCTTCAATAGGCTTCTTGCTCAACTGTGACAGAAATCATCTGAACCAGTGACCTTCCTCATTCAATTTTGACCAGCAGTCAGTGAACTTTAAACGATAAATCATGAGAAAGGATAGATCAGATATATTATTTGATGAGGCAAAACAATTACTTCAGGCCGCTGAGGCTGAGTTGGACAGGTCAGCCGAAGATGTTGTAACACATCTCGTTTGTTCAAATTCAAGATTGGCGTTATCTGATATTCTGGCAGGGTATTTAATTAGAAAACAGATTTCGGTGCATCATCCGGTGACTTTGATTAGCTTGCTAGAGCAGTGCAAATCCCTTGATGCCCGCTTTGAAAGCATTGATCTCTCCCCTATCAAATGCAGTCGAGAGACCAATGACAAGGATTATTGTCTCGATCAGGGTCAGGTGGAAGCCTGCCTTAAAATCGCTCAACAAGCCCGCGATATAGTCATGACAGAAACGCCCGGCTACTGATCATGACTCTTTTGAACATAAATATCCCACGTGACAACTTAAATCAACCAAATGCGTCTGGTGCTCAGGCGTACAATGATTTCGCAAAAGATGAGCTATCAACATAAAGATTTAACCTACAAACCTGACCTCGGCACCCACGCTGAAGGAACTGGTCCTATGAGGACGCAACGACCTGTCTATACAGACTTCCTTCCACCTTGCAATAATGCATGTCCCGCTGGTGAAAACATACAGGCGTGGCTAGATCTTGCTCAGGCAGGGCTGTTTAAAGAAGCATGGCAAAAACTAATTGAAGAGAACCCTATGCCTGCTATCCACGGAAGAGTTTGTTATCATCCATGTGAAGACCACTGCAATCGTAGTTTTGTGGATCATGCGGTCAGCATTCATGCAGTGGAAAGATTCCTCGGAGATAAAGCGCTTGAGGAAGGTTGGGAAATTGAAATCAAAACCAAACCCACTGGTAAAAAAGTATTGGTGGTTGGTGCAGGACCAAGCGGCCTATCAGCTGCCTTTCATCTAACCCGATCAGGCCACAAAGTGGACATCTTCGAAGCGGGTCCGCTACCGGGAGGTATGATGCACTTTGGTATACCTGCATATAGGTTGCCACGAACCATCCTGATGGATGAAATCAACCGGATCGAAAAAGCAGGCGTATCGATCCGTCTCAATTATAAAGTAGAAGACATCGCAGCTGAAAAAAAAGCTGGAAATTATGATGCTGTCTTTATTGCCATCGGTGCCCACATCGGTAAAAAAGTTGATATCCCGGCCCGTGATGCGGGGCAAATACTGGATGCAGTAAGTTTTATACGCGAAGTTGAATTAGGCAACGCACCGAAACTGGGCAGGCGTGTTGTCGTGTATGGTGGAGGTAACACAGCGATGGATGCAGCCAGAATGGCCAAACGTCTTGGTGCCGACGAAGCCTTCATCATTTACCGCCGTGACCGGGAACATATGCCTGCCCATGATTTTGAAGCGGACGAAGCCATGGGCGAAGGTGTAAAGATTCATTGGCTCAGGACCATCAAGAGCATTGACCAGCGTGACTTCACTGTCGAAGTCATGAAGGTCGTGGATGGCAAACCTGTACCCACCGGTGAATTCGAAACCCTTGAAGCCGACTCACTCATCCTTGCACTTGGACAGGATACAGATTCCAGTTTTCTACGCCATGTTGAAGGACTCTCCTTCAAAGACGACGGCACGTTGATCGTGGGCCTGGATATGATGACTGGTGCAAAAGGAATTTTTGCAGGAGGTGACATGGTGCCTGGTGAACGCAGTGTGACTATCGCGGTTGGCCATGGCAAGAAAGCCGCCAAATATATTGATGGTTTTCTCATGTCAAAGCCCTTTTTACCAGCAAAAAAACATCCAATCGTAGGTTTTGAAAGTCTGAATGTGTGGTACAGAACAGAAGCCCCTAAAAAAGAACAACCGCATCTGCCATTGAAGGAAGCTACCAAAGATTTCAGCGAGATCGTCAAAGGCCTTTCAGCAACGGAAGCGAGGTATGAAGCTTCCCGCTGCTACTCCTGTGGCAATTGTTTTGAATGCGATGGTTGCTATGGCTCATGTCCTGAAGGTGCCATCATCAAGTTAGGCCCTGGCAAACGGTATCATTTCAACTACACCTTGTGTACAGGATGTGCGGTGTGTTACGAACAATGTCCATGTCATGCAATTGAAATGGAAGCGGAGACCACAATAAAGGATATGGAAATGATTCCTGAAGAAGAAAATGTGGAAGAGCCAACTTTCAAAATGAGGATTTTCCCTTTTCGTTAAGATCAGGGAGCAACACCGAAATAAATAATAATGAATAAGAATCTGAAAGCAGCAACCTTGGACGGCAATGAAGCTACAGCCTATATAGCTTACAGGGTCAATGAAGTCTGCGCGATATACCCGATCACTCCATCGTCAACCATGGCTGAATTGGCCGATGAATGGGCAGCCAAAGGGATGACAAATATATGGGGCAATATACCTGACATCATGGAGATGCAGAGTGAAGGTGGTGCCGCGGGAACCGTACATGGTGCGTTGCAAACCGGTGCGTTGACAACGACTTTCACTGCATCGCAGGGACTGATGTTGATGCTGCCCAATATGTACAAGATTGCCGGTGAACTTACTTCTGCAGTATTTCATGTCGCCGCAAGATCGCTTGCTGCACAGGCCCTTTCGATTTTTGGTGATCACCAGGATGTGATGGCAGCGCGTACCACAGGGTTTGCCATGTTAGGTTCAGCTAGTGTTCAGGAAGCGCATGATATGGCGCTGATCGCTCAGGCTGCTACGCTCGAATCACGCATTCCTTTCATTCATTTCTTCGATGGGTTTCGTACTTCGCATGAAGTCAATAAATTATTTCTGATACCTGAAGATATCATCAAGGCGATGATCAGTGATGATCTCGTGTTTGCGCATCGCAAAAGAGCTTTAAATCCTGACAATCCATTTATCCGTGGCACAGCCCAAAATCCAGATGTCTATTTCCAGGGCCGCGAATCTGCAAACTCCTTTTACAATGCATGCCCTGATGCGGTTACACGCGCAATGGACAAATTCGGCAGGCTGACGGGACGGCAATACAAACCATTCGATTACTATGGTGATCCGAATGCCGAAAGCGTGATTGTCATCATGGGTTCCGGCAGTGAAACCGTTGCGGAGACAGTGGCATTCTTAAATACAAAAGGAGAAAAAACCGGTGTGATACAAGTAAGATTATTTAGACCGTTCTCTATTGGCTTTTTTATAAAAGTCCTGCCTGCTACCGTCAAATCTATTGCAGTACTGGACCGTACCAAAGAATCCGGTGCTACAGGCGAACCACTGTATCAGGATATAGTCACTTCCCTGGTTGAAGCTTTCCATCAGGACGAGATCAAATCTATGCCTCGCGTCATCGGTGGGCGGTACGGACTTTCGTCCAAAGAATTTACACCCGCCATGGTCAAAGCCGTTTTTGATGAATTAAAAAAGGAGAAAACCAAAAACCACTTTACAGTCGGCATCAATGATGATGTCACCCATATGAGCCTTGACTATGATGCTGCTTTCACACTTGATGAATCAGGATGGTCACAGGCCCTTTTTTTTGGACTTGGTTCAGATGGAACGGTGGGGGCCAACAAAAACAGTATCAAGATCATTGGTGAAAATACTGACCTCTTCGCCCAGGGATACTTTGTGTACGACTCTAAAAAATCAGGGGCGCGCACTGTGTCTCATCTTCGATTCGGACCGCAACCTATTAAAGCACCTTACCTCATCGGGCAAGCAAATTTCATCGCGTGCCATCAGTTCAATTTTCTCGAAAAAGTAGATATGCTGACCCTCGCAAGACACGGCGCTATTTTTTTACTCAACAGCACTTTTTCAAAAGAGGAAGTATGGGTCAACCTGCCACTCATCGTGCAGGAAACCATCCTCAAAAAAAACATCAAGGTCTATATCATCGATGCTAACCAGGTAGCGCAAGACACAGGCATGGCAGGACGGATCAACACCATCATGCAAACCTGTTTCTTCGCGATCTCCGGTGTGTTGCCCAAGGAGGAAGCAATCACTCACATCAAAAAAGCTATTGAAAAAACCTATTTTAAAAAAGGGAAAACAGTCATTGAACAAAACTTTAAAGCCGTTGACCAGACCCTCGCTAAGCTGTTTGAAATCACTATACCCCAAAAAGCCACTGCCAAAGACAAATTAAACCTTGTTGTATCTGACAGGGCTCCTGACTTTGTCAAAGAGGTGGTTGCGAGGATGATGGAAGGCCGCGGTGACGACATCCCGGTAAGTGCTATGCCGGTAGATGGTACGTATCCATCTGGTACTACAAAATGGGAAAAACGGAATATCTCTGATATGATTGCTACATGGGAACCGGATATTTGCATCCAATGTGGTAATTGTAGTTTTGTCTGCCCTCATGCCGTTATCCGCGCAAAATTCTATCACACGGATGTGCTCGAAGCAGCGCCTGATGGATTCAAATCTGCTCCAATCAATGCAAGAGGATTTCCCGACACCAAATACACACTGCAGGTATATGGCGAAGACTGCACAGGATGCAATCTATGTGTAGACGCATGTCCTGCAACTGATCCAATAGATCGTACGAAAAGAGCTATCAACCTCGCACCCATCGAACCTGCACTTCAACAGGAAAGGAAAAACATCGAATACTTTGAATCCATTCCATTCAACGAAAGATCCACCGTCAATTTTTCGATGGTGCACGGTGCACAGTTTCTCGAACCTCTCTTTGAATTTTCAGGGGCTTGCGCCGGATGCGGGGAGACACCATACATCAAGTTGCTGACACAATTATTTGGAGATAGACTTCTTGTCGCAAATGCAACAGGTTGTTCGTCTATTTATGGAGGTAACCTTCCAACAACACCGTGGACTAAAAACGCTGCCGGACAAGGCCCTGCATGGTCTAACTCGCTGTTTGAAGACAATGCGGAGTTTGGGCTGGGCATGCGGCTCACTGCTGACAAGCATCTCGCGATAGCCAGTGACCTTGTCCGTCAACTCGCTTCGCAACTTGAGGAAGACTTTGTCACTGAACTTCTTGATTCTCCTCAAAAACTTGAATCACAAATCGCTGCTCAACGAATCCGGGTAGATCAACTGAAAAATAAACTTCAACATATCCAATCTCCGCTTGCAGCTCACTTATTATCACTGGCTGATTTCCTTGTTCATAGAACTGTATGGCTGATAGGTGGTGATGGATGGGCGTATGATATTGGTTCAGGGGGATTGGATCATGCACTCGCCACTGGAAGAAATATAAATGTATTGGTATTGGATACAGAAGTGTATTCCAATACAGGCGGCCAAATGTCAAAGGCTACTCCAACTGCAGCGACGGCTAAATTTGCCGCGGCCGGAAAACGTGTAGGTAAAAAAGACCTTGCCTTGCAAGCGATATCGTACGGTAATGTTTACGTAGCGCAAATTGCCATGGGTGCTAATCCGCAGCAAACACTCCTTGCGATGCGTGAAGCAGAAGCATATGATGGGCCATCATTGATCCTGGCCTATAGTCATTGCATCGCGCATGGTATAGATATGCAAAAAGGAATGGAACAGCAAGCGAACGCAGTTGCAAGTGGATACTGGCCATTGCTTCGATACAATCCTATGCTGCGCAAAGCAGGACGAAATCCTTTTGTGCTTGATTCGCCGCGACCGAAGATATCACTCAAGGAATATGCCTATAAAGAATTGCGTTACAAAGTCCTCACGATCACCAATCCAGAAGAGGCTGGAAAGTTGATGGCAATGGCGCAGGAGATTGTGGATCTGAGATGGAAGACGTATGAGACAATGGCGGCTTCAGGGGCAGAGTCATTCCAGCCGGTCATCTGACGGCTGAAATGTTCTCCGTTAAAGGGGGCAGGAAATAGGGGTTAGGAGTTAGGGGTTAGGAGTATCATAAATGTTCTTTGTAATAAAAGATAGTCTGAATCAATCTGAGCGTTTTTAAAGCGACCAGTTTTTTTGGTTACTTTTTTAGCGATGAAAAAAGTAACAAATCAAACATTATAGTTAAATCATTATAAAATGTCAAGATTAAACACAACATATCTCGGTATGAAACTGCGGTCCCCGATCGTGGTTTCTGCATGTACCCTTTCCGAAAATATTGACAACATCATCCGTATGGAAGACAGCGGCGCAGGTGCTGTGGTAATGTTCTCGATATTCGAAGAACAAATCCGCAAGGAAGATGAGCGGATGAAAAACATACTTCAGTCGACCAGCAATGTTTTTGCGGAAGCCTCGGATTTCTTTCCGGATATAGAGGATTATCATGAGGCTACTTACAATTACCTGGAGACGATCCGCAAAGCGAAACAACGGGTGCATATTCCGATTATAGGGAGTCTTAATGGCATCACACCCCAGGGATGGATCGAGTACGGGCAGCAACTAGAACAAGCCGGTGCAGATGCGCTGGAAATAAATATCTTCTACATACCTGCTGATGTGAGACTCGGTGGTCTGGAAGTTGAACAACGCTATCTGGAAATCATACGGTTACTCAAGAAGACTGTAAACATACCGATTGCGGTGAAAATGAATCCGTACTTCAGCGCCATGGGACACATGGCCTTGCAGATGCAAGAAGCAGGAGCAGATGGATTGGTGCTATTCAACAGATTCTATCAGCCTGATTATGATATTCTACAATTGAAGGTGGTCCATGACTTGGCGTACAGTGAAGCTACAGAGATACGTTTACCTCTCTTGTGGATCGCCATCCTTTCCGGACAGATCAAAGCATCTCTTGCCGCGACTACAGGTGTGCAGAGCGCGCGGGAAGTCATCAAGTATTTGCTGGCTGGCGCTGATATCACCATGACTGCATCTGCGCTTTATAAAAACGGGATCTCCTATATCGGTAACATGGAACGGGCATTGCTGCTATGGATGGATAGTATGGGTTTTGAATCCCTGGATTACTTCAAAGGGTCAATGAACCAGACGAATGTGTCGGATCCGACAGCGTATGAAAGGGCGAATTACATTCGAATACTTGAAAGTGCGAAGTAGAAAGCATAGGGCAGATCGTAGCGCAGCATAAATACCGCCAATTGCACTGCAATTGCAGTGGGAGGATATACTTCGACTCCGCTCAAGTAGTGAAGAGGATAGCGAATATAAGGGTATAGGATAATGCTATTGATTTAAATGCATCTCTGACCATTTGATTCGACTGTTGTCAGCACCTCAACAAACGTATGCTCAATCACAACTTACTATTTTTAATTTCTTCCAAAGCGACTAATCATCAGACATCAAGCTTATCAGACGCGGAATTACAGATTGCTTCTTCACTGATTACTTACCTATAAAATCTGTGAATTATATAACCAATTAACAGAATCATGCAACAAATCCTAAAGTTGAGGCTCTGAACTTTGCATAGTGGGCAAGACAGGCATTAATATGCAGACAGAAGCAACCATCAATGGTAGGTTGTTAGCTCAAACTTCTGTGACGTTGCAACAAAATACGGTTGTAAAACCGATCTAGATTTTTTCAGTTACGAGTGCCAATGGGTCGTCGGTGAGGGCGGCTCATTTTTTTTTGCGCCAGTGAGAGGTGTGGGTGTAGGAATAGAATTCATGGAATCCTAAGCACTAATTGTGCAAATAACTTCTCCAGTGTAGCTGCAGCATCATCTGTATAACCTGGATGTACACTGGAAGGCTGCAAGATCGTACTGCGTATTGCTGTCAGCCAGCGGAAGCGGCCGGGCATATCGAGCATGCCGATGGTGCCGCCTTCGGAACCACCTTTGCAGATGATATCAAAGGCGCAGAGATTTTGCTTTAGTTCGGTGAGGTCAAGGTGCGGGGCAAAGAGGGTCATTAGTCTTTCATCCAGTGACCATCGCGCATCCAGAAATTGCTGTTGCTTACAATACAGGATAACACCTACATTGATGTATTCTTCGCGTTCCACTTGTGGGACGACGCGGATGACGGCATACTCAAATAAGTGCTTCCCTTGCATGGTCGGCTTCGTTGATAAAAACGGCTGCGTGTGCTAACCGGGTGCTAAAGTATTGAGCATAGCGTGCTCTCTGTTCGTCAAATGAAATATCCTCCCCAAGCCATTTGTCAGGAATGTAGGCGACAAGCTCATTGATCATATCAGGAGTTAGCTTGGCTTGTGCCTTCGCATTAGCTTCCTGTAGTTCGCTGGCTTGTCTGAGCAGTACATGATCTTTGATCAGTGTAAAAGGTTTTTTAGCCTGATCATTCCAATCAAGTGAACCATGATGAAAATAAAGTGAAGCCCCATGATCGATGAGCCATAACTCGCGGTTCCAGATCAGCATATTGGTGTTCTTTGCGGTCCGATCTAAATTCATCAACATACAATCAAGCCAGACGATCATAGAGGCCATATTGGTGTCAAGCGTATTGACAGTGGGGTCATAACTTATCGCACCTGACAGATAACTTATCCCCAGATTGAGGCCTACGCTAAACTTGAGCAGGTCCTGAATTTCTTCATCGCGTTCCATGCGACCAAATCCTTCATCAAGATTAGCAAAGACTAATTCGGGAACGCGCATACCAAGTGCTCTCGCAATCTCACAGCCCAGCAATTCGGCGATGAGTGCCTTGGTGCCCTGCCCTGCTCCTCTGAACTTAATCACATAAAGGAACTCATCATCCGCTTCTGCGATGGCGGGTAATGAGCCGCCCTCTCGCAAGGGAGTAATGTATCGGGTGACGTTGACGGTGCGGAGCATCGGATAAAGATAAGCATATCGAAGCGCAGCGAAGATCCCGCCAAATGCAAGGCAATTGTGGAGGGAGGGCAAAGGGCAAAGGGACTATCTGGAGGTGACTTTTGCTGACTAGAAATATGGAATAACCAAAACTTCGACCCACCAATACAAATATGGGCATCGTGAAGCGAAATGAATCTAACCCCATTACTTACCATCGCTGCATCACAGAAAAATCTACGTAATACGGTATCGTAGGGTTATCCGAAAAATTCTGACCAAAGGACTTTCCAGCTTTCAGCGAAAGACCTGTTGATCTCATCCGATAACTGAGTACCATGCCGAAATTAAAATTACCTCCGGTAGAGCCATATCACTCTTCCGTTGACTCCGAAAAATATTCTTTTAATAGGCGCGGCTTACTAACTTCTAACTGCTCACTTCCAACTGCTTACTTTTTTCCCTTCGTCAAATGCCACCCATGACTATGCGGACACTTGTATGGAAACAACTGTATTTTCTTTTCTCGCCGCAACCACTCCGCCGTTTTCATCGCTTCTTCTCTCGATGCATAAATATCCTTAAGAAATAAAGCACTGTCCGTGCAAAACATACATCGCCTCCGCGTACTTTCTACCTTCTGATGCCAATACCCACATTTGGAACATTGAATGGGCATAGTAGTATAACCAAAATTCCTTTGGGTTTCTTCAGCAGCCAGCGCCGCTGCGGATTGGCTGTGATATTCTTCGAGGAATTGACCGTTAGTACCCTTGCAGGTAGTGCTTCTCATAGCATATTTTTTTTTACCTAACACCGCAAGTTACGCAGGAATGCCCAGAAGAATGTGGTAATAACTCCTCATGTAAGTCCTCAAAAATATCTTCGACGTATTTGGGAATCTCTGCTGAAATCAGTTCCCTCGTTACAATACTGGCCCTTTTGCTGGCAGGTGTCTGGACCCTATACCGATTCGGTATCTCCCGTGAGTAATATCCCAAACTACAATTTGATCTCCATCTCAATCAACTTGGCACCTCAAGAGATAAGCGTGTCGTCAAACTCGTTGCCACAATCACCAATAAAGGAATTGCGCGACAGTATATCCACGGTTTCAGATTTAACATTCTCACCTTCGACGACAACACCCCCTTTGTTATGACAGATGCCAGGATTGAAAAGTGATTGAAATTCAATAAACTCAACAAAGGGGCAAACGAAGAATCAAAAGGTGAACTAAGCTGGATCAATTCCCACTATCCTGTCTTTGTAGATGGAGGCATCAGCCGAGAATTCAGATACGTCACGGCCCTGGATCAGGATGTCAGGTTTGTCATGATCTATTCCAAGTTTGATCATGAAGACAAGAACTGGTTTGCTAAAAACCAGGCGGAACACTACCGCATTTCGAAGACGTTTGCCCTATGGGGAGATTGTCAATTACTCTTCTTCATCCCGAATTGCTCAGAAAGCACCTTCTCTATTTTTTCAGCAATTGATTCCGGTGTTTCTGTAGGATCTATGTTTATCGAATCTAGAGCATCGCCAACCATACCCATCATCCGGTCATACTCGCCAAAACGTGCTCGGCACACTGCCACATCATCCGTCTCCCAAAATTGACTTTCATCATGGAGTTCGAATTTTTCAAAGTATTTCTGACTAAGATGCCGCATCAATTTGATCATCGCCATATGCGCATCGACACCTGCATATTGCGTTTTGGTAAATAACCATTGCTCTGCGTCTTCTGGAATTTCCACTCCTTCGGCATCCCTCACATAGGAATATAGGATAGGGTTGCACATAAATCCTGCCTCATGAAATGTAAGCCATAAAGGCTCACTGCCTTCAGGGGCGATCAAAATGCCATTAACTGGCACATCAGACAGACGTTCAATGACTTCATAAGGCCAGTGCATGCTTTCGCTGATATCAATAGCTTCTTCAATAAGTGCGGGTAGATTCGCCGGATTCCGGAGCTTGCCGGAATAATGGATAGTAAGTCCCATAATTCAACTGGTTAAATGATGATGCTGCGGCAAACATGCCGGAGCTAATTTGTTTTCGAAGGAAAGTTAGGGGAGAATTAATGAAAAGTCAATAGGTATTGATTATAATTTTAGAATTAATCTGTTAAGGTTGATGCCAGAAACCCATATCATCCCTCTCTATGAGCCCTATCATATAATTTGTCTGTAAAAACCATGACTTTGATCTTTTCAATGGTATCCGATAGTACTTAAAAGAAGAATAAAAATGACCTATAAACTCAATGTCGAAAACATCAAATGCAACGGGTGGGCACATTCCATAAAAAGTAGGCTTGGTAAACTAAAGGGATTAGAAAGTGTTGACGTGAATGTTGAACCTGGAATCATTCAACTCGACATAACTGAAAATAAAACGCTGGAGGCTGTGATTGAAAAACTCCATCCTAGGGGATATCCTCAATCATACAAGGGCACCGGCATGACCACTGCAGCTTCTTATATAAATTGTATGATAGGGAAAGTGACTTCGTAAAGAGTGGATTAATGATACAACTAGCATCAAGTAATAAATAAATGGTTTTACTTAAATAGAATTATGCAGATACTACTGACAGGAGCAAATGGATATATCGGGATGAGGCTGTTACCTGTCCTGGTGGAAGCTGGTCACGAGGTGACCTGCGTGGTGCGTGACCGAAACCGTTTCCAGCCGGGAGATGATCTGCTCAGACAGGTGGAGGTCATCGAATTTGATTTCCTGCAGCCTGAAAATGCATTACAGCATTTTAATAAAAAGGTGTACGATGTAGCTTATTATCTCATTCACTCACTCGGAGACACGAGCACGACGCTGAAGGAATATGAATTGCGATCCGCAGGTTGTTTTATTCTGGTGGCTTCCCTCTGTCAGGTCAGACAGATAGTATATCTCGGAGGTATAAGCAATCAGGCAAAGTTGTCAAGACATCTGTTAGCTCGCAAAGTCGTCAAAGATGTCATCGTTAATTCAGGAATACCCTATACCATTTTTGAGGCAGGTATTATCGTCGGATCAGGTAGCGTATCCTTTGAGATTATCCGGGACCTTACCGAAAAACTGCCGGTAATGATTGTGCCACGCTGGCTCCATTCAAAATGCCAACCCATTGCGATTCGTAATGTCATCAATTATCTGTTTTGTTGTCTGCGTGACGAACAAACCTATTTCAAAACATTCGAGATCGGCGGACCGGACGTGCTTTCATACAAACAAATGCTGCTGGATTTTGCTGAAGTACGGGGATACAAGAGATATATCATTGCGATGCCTGTAGTCTTTCCCGGTTTGTCAGCCTATTGGCTATACCTCACCACATCTGCCAACTTTACCATTGCGAAGCAATTGGTGGAAAGCATGAAGAATGATGTGATCTGCAAAGAAAATAGTATACAGGAGATCATCCCTCAGGAACTGATTCCATACAAGGAGGCGATCAGAATGGCGTTTTTGCGGATCGAACAAAACATGGTTTTGTCCAGTTGGACCGATGCCGCCTCCAGCAGCTTGACTCACTTGGATGTCAATCAATATATAGAAGTACCTAAAAATGGTTGTTATACCGATCGAAGATGGATCGAGATAGATCGGGACAAAGTGGAAGAAGTAACAGATCGTTTCTTTGGCATTGGTGGTAATAACGGATGGTTTTATGCTGACAAGCTATGGCGCATTCGTGGCTTCATGGACAAAATGGTCGGAGGCGTCGGTATGGAACGCGGCCGGCGAAGTGATACTGATATTCAGACCGGTGAAGTCTTGGATTTCTGGCGAGTACTTCTCGCTGATCGAAAAAACCACCGATTACTGCTTTTTGCTGAAATGAAAATACCGGGTGAGGCGTGGCTTGAGTTTTCCATTGTCAAAAGCAAAAACCACTGTGTGCTGAAACAAATTGCCACCTTTCGTCCCAACGGAATTCTCGGGAGAAATTACTGGTATGCCATGTTGCCATTCCATTATTTCATCTTCAGGAATATGCTGAAACGAATCGCAGGGGTGGAGGATAAATAATTTTTTACACACACAGCCTCTCTCACTCTCTTACCCTTCTTACTCTCTTACCCAAGCAATTCCTTCTTCACCGCATCCAATGTTGTCCTTGCGATACTTTTGTCATCGGCTTCACAATAAACACGCAAGACAGGTTCAGTGCCGGATGGTCTGATCATGATCCAGGTATTGTTGTCAAGATAATATTTAAAGCCATCCAATTTTTCTGTCCTTATGATGGCAAAAGATCCGAAGGACGTGTATTTATCTCCATGGCATTTAGCAAGGATTTCTTCTTTTTGTGTTTCAGTAATACGGAGATCATCGCGATCAAACGCGAAGGTGCCGATTTCATCATAGATGAGCTGGACCAGTTCCTTTAATGACTTACCGGTCTTGGCCATAAACTCGAGGATCATCAATCCTATCCATACCCCATCGCGTTCAGGAATATGTCCTTTTACAGCAAGCCCGCCCGATTCTTCTCCGCCGACCAATACATCTTCTTTGGTCATGATCTCTGCAATGTATTTGAAGCCAATCTTGGTAACCTCTACTTCGAGACCAAACTTTCGGGCCATCTGGGCCATCTTGTCTGTTACTGAAAAAGTAATGACCACTTTACCAGAGAGCCTTTTGTGTTTATGTAAATAATACAATAACAACAGAAGTATATGATGCGAGTCCACAAAATTTCCATCCCCATCAAACATACCGATACGATCTGCATCTCCATCATTGGCTATACCAATCTCCATTTTTGGATCAGCTATAATCATCTCTGCGAATGGCTTTAGGTTGCGCTCAATCGGCTCAGGCGCCTGTCCGTAAAACGATGGATTGTAATCACAATGCAGACACACCGCCTTAGGCAAAATCCTAGGAAAAATCAGATATCCAGCGCCATACATGGCGTCATAGCCGATCGTAAATGATGAATTGCGAATGGCCGGTATATCAAAGGCAGCCATGACATGATCGTAATACATGTCTTCAAGGTTAGTATAGGATAAAAACCCCTTTTCTTTTATTTTCTCAAGGGAGTCCAGATCTTTCATGGGCTTGTCCGGGATATGGTCTTCTACAGCCGCAATGTCATCAGGGATGGAAGGTCCGCCAAAAGATGACTTGAGTTTGAAGCCATTGTAAGAAGGCGGGTTATGACTGGCCGTAATAACAATGCCCAAATCAGCACCAAGTTTAACTACCCCGAGGGAAATCATCGGGGTAGAAGCTACATGATCTCCCATGATCACTTCGATCTGGTGACTACCCATCACACGGGCAGCTATCTCCGCAAACATTTTTCCACCAAACCTGCAGTCATACCCGATCACCACTTTTTGCATGGCACGCTCCTCCATAAAGATGGCTGTTGCCTCTGCTACCCTCATGACATTTTTGACCGTATAGTCATCTGCGATAATGGCACGCCATCCATCTGTACCGAATTTGATATCACTCATATATTATCTTTTTATATAATATAAAAATTGTAACTTTAAGCCCGTCAAACGAAAGGTGAAAAGATAGAAAGATCTCCTGATCCCATTCACACCTTTTTATTAATACCGGGTAAAATAAACAATCTTGCGAAGAGATACGTATAAGCACCAGGGACTTCGTATGCACCTGATAGAAACCCTTCGTCATGAAGGCATCCGGGAAGAAAAAGTACTGGAAGCTATGTCCCGCTTACCCCGTCATCTTTTTCTTGAAAAAGCATTTGAAGAATGGGCCTATAAAAATGTAGCTTTCCCTATCGGCAGCGATCAGACTATATCTCAGCCCCTTACCGTAGCCATCCAAACAGGACTGCTTGATGTTAAAAAAGGGGAAAAAATACTCGAGGTTGGCACCGGTTCCGGATATCAGGCATGCATCCTGTCATTGCTAGGAGCCAAAGTGTATACGATCGAGCGTCAGAGCGTTTTGTATGAAAAAACGGACAAACTGCTCAGAGAACTTGGCTTTGGTTCCATTCGCACATTCCTTGGTGATGGATATGCAGGGTTGCATAGGTTTGCACCCTTTGATAAAATATTAGTGACTGCCGGGGCTACAGCTCTTCCTGAAACGTTGATCGATCAGCTGGCAGTGGGAGGCCACCTTGTGATTCCGATCGGTGGGAATGACGTACAGACCATGTGGCGATATACCAAAGTAGAAGAAGGCAATATTAAAAGCGAATCTTTTGGAAAATTCAAATTTGTGCCCTTTTTAAAAGGAACGCAATAAGAAGAATCCCCTATTGATTGACCGTACGTCCTGGCAAGTTGCGCGAATCATATTTGCTTTCTCCTACTCTTTGAAGATCCACCATGAGGCTTGCAAATGCACTGGCAGCATCAACGGTATATACCTTGTCACGATAATGTACTTGTCCTCTTTCTTGTTGCCATTCCTGCGCCAGCAGCGCAAACCGGTCGCCATACTTCGGATTAGGACCAAACATCAGATAGGCTTCATTTTCCGCAGCTTCAAAGCTTATAGCAAATCTGTCTTCCCTTGGCATCAGTACCAAAACTCCAGGGGTGCCTGACCTGATCATCACTTGTTCGATACGTTGCCCGTTTTTGATCTTGATTTTCCCTTGAGAAATTGACGTTTCTCCGGAACTCATCGATCTGCTCAGTACGATATCTTTTGAAACATAAAACTGGATGCGTGTGATATCCTCTGCTGACCATTTTTGATCCTCGTAAAGGCTTTTAGTAAAGTAGGTATAGGTAGGGCTGCAGGAGGTCATGAGGCCTGCAATGAGTAGTGAAACAAAATGATATGTTTTCATCTGTAGTATGGACTTATTTGTGAATAACAAGACCAAAATAGGGGGATTACTAATCCATTTGTTTGATCTATAAAGGTTTAACCTTGATTTAAATCAGGCACTAAAGAATTGTTAAAATTAATATGGTAGGAGTTGTAAGGAAGGCTATGAATATTGGGTATAAAATAAGGGGTAGGTTAGCAAGGGTTATGAATGTTGAGATTCAGGAGGAAATATGGGAGGAAAAGTAGGAGAATTTAAAGATCCTGTTTTCGGCAAAGTACGTTTACATTAGTTTTTTATATTATATTTTATTTATTTAATATCAACACATTAAGCACAATTAGATGCTTCACTAGTTTTTCGAAGCAACTCAACTTCAACTATGACTCTGATTTTCGTCGCGCAGCAAAAAAAGACTTCAGCATATGCGCACTTTCTTCCATCATAATGCCCATCTCGAGCTGCGTGCGTGGATGAAGCAATTCTTTTCCGTAGCGCATAAAACCTGCCTTGTCGTCAGCGGTTGCATACACCACCCTCCCGATCTGAGCCCATCGTAGTGCACCGGCGCACATCACACACGGCTCTAGTGTTACATATAAAGTACATTCCATAAGGTACTTACTGCCAAGGTATTGAGAAGCAGCAGTGATCGCGAGAATCTCAGCATGTGCGGTCACATCATTGAGCATCTCCGTACTATTATGACAACGGGCTAATAATTGATCCCCTGCTGCAATGACGGCTCCAACAGGCACCTCCCTGGTATCAGCAGCTTTTTGCGCCTCCAGGATCGCCAGTTTCATAAAATATTCATCCCCGTATAACTTCATCACGCACAAAGGTAATAACTAATTATTTCGGCCTTAAAAAGGTTTCGCTATTGCCAATCAGCAACTTTAAGAACCTATACAAATTTAAGTTTGCTCAATCGAGCAATCTGCGGGTAAAAAATTAAAATCTGTATAATTTGTGTAATCTGCGTTAGCTGTGGTTATCTTTGCGCATGGAATTCAATCTGAAAAGCAAGCATGAGCTCTTTGCTGATGCACTTACCTTCGATGATGTTTTGCTTGTACCCGGTTACTCCGATGTATTGCCAAGGGAAGCAGATATCACCTCACAGTTTAGCCGTAATATTCGAATCAATGTCCCTATGGCCTCTGCCGCTATGGACACCGTTACCGAAAAAGAAACGGCTATTGCCATCGCACGGGAAGGCGGAATAGGCATCATTCACAAAAATATGGATATCAGCAGTCAGGCTGACCAGGTGAGATCGGTCAAACGATCAGAAAGTGGAATGATTCAAGATCCAGTGACTTTATTTCCTCAGGCTACAGTTGGTGAAGCCCAGGTATTGATGCGTCAATATAAGATCGGCGGTATCCCGATCACTGAACCTAATGGTATCCTCGTTGGTATTCTCACTAATCGAGATCTACGGTTTGAAGCAGGGAGTGATCGCCCTGTATCAGATCTGATGACCAAAATACCTCTGATTACAGCCCCTGTAGGTACCACACTGGAACAGGCTAAGAAGATCCTGCAAAAACATAAGATTGAAAAATTGCCTGTCGTCGACTCAAATAATAAATTGACAGGCCTCATCACCTATAAAGATCTTATGAAGCTTGAAGCATACCCCAACAGCAGCAAAGATGAACGTGGTAGATTGCGTGTTGGAGCAGGCGTAGGGATCGCTCTAGATACGATGGACCGAGTTGATGCACTTATTGCAGTGGATGTGGATGTACTAGTGGTGGATACAGCACATGGTCATTCAGAAGGTGTACTGAGAATGATCCGCGAAATCAGAAAACGTTATCCGCATACTGAAATAGTCGGAGGCAATGTAGCTACAGGTGCAGGTGCAAAGGCATTAGTTGATGCTGGTGTTGATGGTGTGAAGGTTGGTGTTGGACCCGGGAGTATATGTACCACCAGGATTGTTGCTGGAGTCGGCGTGCCGCAATTGAGCGCCATCTATGGCGCAGCCTATGCGCTCAAAGGAACAGGTGTGCCGATCATTGCTGACGGAGGCATTAGATATACAGGAGATATTGCAAAAGCACTTGCTGCAGGTGCACATACCGTCATGGCCGGATCCCTATTTGCCGGTTGCGAGGAATCGCCAGGTGAAACAATCATCCTTGATGGCCGAAAATTTAAAGTGTATCGCGGTATGGGTTCTCTTGGTTCGATGGCCCTTGGTTCAAAAGACCGATACTTTCAGGATGTGGAGGATGATATTAAAAAACTGGTACCGGAAGGTATTGAAGGAAGAGTACCTTATAAGGGAACCTTGCATGAAGTGATGCAACAATATACTGGAGGCTTAAGGGCAGGTATGGGATATTGTGGGGCAAAGAATATTGCTGATCTGCAGGAAGCCACGTTTGTAAAAATCACTTCTGCGGGCATCAGTGAAAGTCATCCACATGATATCACCATCACTAAGGAATCCCCAAACTATTCGAGGAAATAGGAATGCCTTCGGGAAAGAAATTACCACATGCGTATTATCAGTCACTTGCCGTCACAGAGCTTGCTAAAGATTTACTTGGCAAATACCTTGTCACTCATATAGATGGCTTCAGGTGTAGTGGTAAAATAATTGAAACTGAAGCATATCGCGGACCAGACGACAGGGCATGTCACGCTTACAACAACCGACGGACTCCCCGAACTGAAGTTATGTATGAGCCTGGTGGTGTTGCATACATCTATATCTGCTATGGTATGCATCATCTGATGAACGTCGTCACCGGATCCAGAGACAATGCGCATGCAATTCTCATCCGAGCTCTCGAGCCATCAGAAGGAATGGAGGCGATGGCACAACGAAGAAAAATGCCTCTTTCAGATACTCGTCTGACAAAAGGACCGGGAGCACTTAGCCTTGCCATGGGATTGAACAACACGCTAAGTGGTGCTTCATTGTTATCACCCACTTCGCCGGTCTGGATCGAAGACCGGGGTATAATCCTTGAACCAAATCAAATATGTGAAGGAACAAGGATTGGTGTAGAGAGTGCAGGCGAAGCAGCGCAATGGCCTTGGCGTTATTTCATCAAGGGAAATAAATATGTCAGCGCAAAGAAAACTTGTCGCTGATTCCCCTATTTTTGAAAAGACTATTCAAGTCTTTGACATCTAGATAAAAATACCTCACCAGTATGAAACTCAAATCCGGAGAGATTTACCATGTCTATAGCCGTGGTAATAATCGGCAGCGTGTCTTTTATGACAGGGAGAATTACCTGTTGTTTTTATCCAAAATGCAGGAATATCTCTCCCCTCAATGTGACATGCTGGCGTATTGCCTGATGCCCAACCATTTTCATTTTCTGGTTCATGCCAATAAAAAATCTGCAAAGCTTTACCGTCGCACGCATATCCTGACTAATACTTTTGTGACTCCAAAGCCGAAGATGACTATGTTTTCAAAAGGACTTCAATTGCTATTAAGTAGCTATGCAAAATCCATAAATAAGCGCTACACGAGAAGTGGCTCCTTGTTCCGTCAGAATACCAAATGGAAAAAGACATCAGATGAATTGTTTAGCCTGGACTATTCCCTTTCCTGCTTCAGCTATATCCACTACAATCCGGTGACAGCAGGCCTGGTCCAATCACCTGAACAATGGGAATTTTCCTCTTATCGGGAATATGCCGGACTTACTACGGAGGATCCCATCTGCAATATAGAGCTTGCCAAAAGTCTTTTGAGTCTTGACAAAAATGACATGTTCAATCTCGGTTCAAGAGAAATCCCTACAGAAATACTCAAAAAGATATTCAAATAATTAAATAACTCATTATCTGATAGTTAGGAAAAAAGATGAGCGGAAATTTCCGGACTATTTTTTGCAAAAGCGATTGAAGGGAATGGAGTTAAAATTTGAAATTTGAAATTTAGTTAATTGTGCTCCTAAGCAACAGATATTCAACTACTTACGACAGTGTGGCACACCTAGGTGTGCCACACTGTCGTTTTCTGTTGGTTTGGGCCTTAATTTAACATTCTCCCCCTTCCCCACCCCCCCCTTTTTTACACTCATCCCCCCTCCCCTTGACCCCAAAAC